>JARIET010000148.1 GCA_031127185.1 Gemmatimonadota bacterium
CGGAATCCCTGCTCCGTGAGATAGGCATCGTCTTCCATCATCACAAACACTTTCTTGCCGCCCCATTCGGGAACGGGTGTTGCGGTGTTCAGTTCGATCGAGATGTAGGAGCCCAGGCGCAACCGGGCATTCTGCGCCGTGGTGTCGGTGCGCTGCGAGCTGCGAAAATCGATTCCAGCCCCCATGCCGTGACCCTGCGTACCGATCGGATGCGAGTAGATCATCGCTTCAATGCCGCGTTGCTTCATCTCGGCCATGGTGGCGTTGAACACGGCGCCCGTGTTCACACCCGGACGCGCGTGGCGCAGCATCAGCGCATCCTGCAGCGTGTTGGTGTTCGCGAGGGCGGCTTTGAGTCCCGGCGGCGCGTCCCTCTCTCCCGGCTTGAGCAGGTACGCCATCTTCTGCCAGTCGGTGTCGAATCCCATGTAGGTGATGCCGAAGTCGATGTGCACCAGATCGCCAGGCTGGAGCAGCGTGGCTTCGGGGGCGACCGCAAGGAATCCGCGCGACGTGGCGACTTCACCGGTCGCTCGCTGCACGCGGAGGTCCGGCTGGAACCAGGTCCGCACCCCCGCGTTCCAGAGCGCGTCGTACAGCGCGCGTCGCACATCGCCCACTGTGGTTGTGCCTGGCTTGATCACTGCAGGAGAGAGCGCCCGGGCCACGATTTCCTCGGTGAGTGTCACCGCCGTGCGATAGTGCTCCATCTCGCCGGGAAGTCGGGTATCGAGAAACTCCTCGATCAGGAGGCCCGCGCTCGTGAATCGCGACGTCGCCTCAGGCCCCATGGCTTCTGCAAGAAACTGATAGGCGTCGTGCCCAAGTGATCGGGTTTGTCCTCGGCGGCCACCAATGCCGAGTCCGATCGACTTGGGCTGATACTGGTCATAGAGCGCGCGCAGCGTTGCTGCCGGCGGCTTGGGTTCCGCGAGCGGCGCGTCGAAGAACCGCGCGAGGTTTTCTTCGGTGTAGCCCGTGACCGCGAACTTCTTGAGCCCCTGCTCGCCGGCGTCAACAAATACGAAGATGTCGCGGTTTCCCGTGTACGGGCGCGGGGGCGCCACGTACTGCGCCAGCGGGTCGTCGTGGAACTCTTCGTTCACGACGATCCACATGGCAATCCCGTGGCGCCGCATCATGGGCAGCAACAGCGCGTGCCGTTCGCTCAACCAGCCTTCACGTACGCGAATCTGCTCCGACCACGGCAGCAGCTTCGTGGCAGGGGTTTGCGCCGCCGCGGGCAACGCGGCGGAGATCACGAGGAACAGCAGGCGGATAGTGCGCATAATCAAGACTCTCGAAGTGGCGAACGAACGATTGGCGTGCGGTCAGTCAGCCGTGGATGACTCGCGCGGTGTTTTGCGCGGATGGGCAGCCGAATGCAGGTACAACGACTCCACTTTGTCACGCGCCCACGGCGTCTTGCGCAGAAACGTGAGCGACGAGGTGACACTGGGGTCGTGCGTGAACGAGCGAATCGCAATCCGCTCGCCCAGGCCGACCCACCCATAGCGCTCAACCAGATGCTCGAGCATGGCCTTGAGGGTGACACCGTGCAGCAGGTCGACACGCCGCGGCTCAGTCATGGCATCGCTCGCCGATGCAGTCGGCGTTAAGCGGATCCCACCTGAAACGGGACGAGGTCCGTGTTGCGTTGGCGAGAATGTGAGTCCAGGGCGGTGTGCTGTCGTTCATCAGGTTGGAATATGCCTGATGCCGCCGGCGGCGTCTGCGCCACCCCGCGCGATCAGCTCCCGATCCGCCTCCACGCGGTGCCGTCAAACCCCAGGTGTCGTTGGGGTCGTTCGGCCGACACCGTATGACTTGCTTGCGGTAAAAATACGCGGTAATATTACCACATGTATTCACGTCAGCTTACTGCCGCTCTCCGGCGACACACGCGCAGCGCGCTCCTCCTCGGCCCGCGCCAGGTGGGCAAGTCCACCCTGATGCGCGAGCTCAAGCCCCATCTGGAAATCAACCTCGCGCACGAACCGACTTTTCTCGCGTTTGCCCGGGACCCCAGCGAACTCGAGGCACGACTCGGCGCGCTGCGGGGCGCCGGAACGCGCGTGGTGTTCATCGACGAAATCCAGCGGATCCCCGCGCTGCTGAACACCATCCAGTCCATTCTCGACCGGCCCGGCCATGGGCTGCGGTTTCTCCTCACCGGTTCAAGTGCGCGCAAACTGCGGCGGGGCGAGGCCAACCTGCTGCCTGGACGCATCCACGCCTTTCGGATGGGCCCGCTCACCAGCGCAGAACTGGACCACGCGATCGCGACGCCATCAGCGCTTTCATACGGTACGCTTCCCGGAATTGTCACGGCGCCAGACGACGCTGACCGCGAGAAGACCCTCGGCACTTACGCGGCCACCTACCTTCGCGAGGAAGTGCAAGCGGAGAGCCTGAGCCGGAGCCTTGAGGGATTTGCGCGGTTTCTCAGCGCCATTGCCGACTGGGCCGGCGCGCATCTCGATCTTGCCAAAGTCGCGCAGGCGGCGCAGGTACCGCGCCAGTCCGCAGGGCGATGGTTCGAAGTGCTCGAGGACACTCTGCTGGTACTCCGCTCCGACCCGTTTGCGAAGAGCGCCACGCGTCGGCTCGTGCAGCACCCGAAGTTCTACTTCTTCGATGTCGGCGTGCTGAACGGACTGCTCGGCAACTTTACGGCGTCGGCGGACCGCATTGGAATGCTCTTCGAGCACCTCGTCTACACGCAAATCGTGCACAGCGCTGCGGCATTCGACCAGACCGTGCGAGTATCCACCTTTCGCACGGAACACGGCGCCGAAGTGGACTTCATCGTCGAACGGGGGCGCGAGCTGTTCGCGATTGAGGCGAAGGCATCACGCACCGTAACTGCCGGCGACCTGCGCGGTCTGGCTCGGTTCGCCGACTACGCTGGGCGCAAGCACCGGCCAATGGTCTGGTACCTTGGTCGCGAGCCGAAACGAATTAACGGCGTGGATATCCTCCCGTGGCAGCAGGGGTTGGAAGCCCTGGGCTGGTAGCCGCCTACGGTACTGTCGGCGCCCTCAAGTACTGATCAAACCACCCCCGCTCGTTCAGCATCCGGTGCACGACGTTCCAGTGCCCCGAAATCGCGTGCGGCATGTTGGCGTACTGAATCATCTTGGCCGGTACGCCGTTCTTTTTGAGCGCCACATACATCTGCTCGTTCTCTGAGAACGGCACGCGCCGGTCGATTTCGCCAACGATAAACAGTGTCGGTGCCTTGGCCCGCCCGGCATAGGTGAGCGGCGACTGCTTGATCATGATCTCCCGCGCGCGCTCCTCCCACGGCGTGCCATAGAACTCAGTTTCCTTGGTGCGTGCGATATCGGCGTTGCCGTAGTCGCTCATCCAGTTCACGATGCCGGCGCCAGACGCCGCTGCGGCAAACCGATCGGGATACTGAGTGATCAGCCAGTTCGTCATGAACCCGCCGTACGAATGTCCGATGCTTGCCACGCGGGTCCGGTCCAGATTGGGATACTTCCCGAGCACGTGGTCCACGCCGGCCATCACATCCTGGCCGTCCTTGGTGCCCCACGCGCCCCAGGTGCCCCAGAGAAACTTCTCGCCGTAGCCGGTGGAACTCCGGAAATTCACTTCGAGCACCGCATACCCCTGAGCTGCGAAGTACTGGTTCTTGAAGTTGAAGCCGTACTGGATGGCGGAGTGCGGACCGCCGTGGTTGCTGACGATGAGCGGGACGCGTGGCCCATTCGCACGATATGAAGGCGGGAGCATCAGCCACCCTTCGATCGGCGTGCCGTCCGCGCTTGTGTACTGGAGCCGCTCGGCACGAGCGAGCGTAACGGCGCCCGCAAACTCGGTGTGCACGCGCGTCAGCTGCTTCTCGCCTGTACCGTCGATGTTTGAGCTCCAGAGTTCAGCCGGGCCATCGAACGTGTTCACCGTGTACGCGATGCGCGTCATCGTCTTGTCGAACGAGAGGTCGCCGATGCGCCGCTCGCCCTTCGTCATCTGCTCAACCGCACCACCATTTGGCGACACACGGAACAGATGCACCGAGCCGCCAACGCCGCCCGTGAAATAGATCCACGATCCATCCGGACTCCACTGCGCGCCCGCGGGCAGGAAATCCCATGCCTCCGTGAGATTCTTCTCGGGGCCGCCATATGTGGAAAGCACCACCAAGTCGGTGGCGCCACCGTGATCGAGTTTCTGCGCAATGACGTGATCGGTGCGGAACTGCCGCGTCATCAGGATCCACTTGCCGTCCGGCGAATACCGCGCACCGCGATAGTCGTACCGCGCATCGCGCGTGATGCGACGCACTTCGCCGTCCGGAACCGAAATCAACCACGGCTCGGTGCGGCCGTACGAAAGTTCGGAGCGGTACGCCGAATCGGCGGTGAAGAGAATGCCGTTGGAGCCCGGTGCCCACTGCACGCTGGTTGGGCGCAGCCCCAGGTGTGTGAGCTGCGTGACGCCGGTATACCCCTGCGCGCCGCGCCCGGTAATGAAGATCTCCTGCGGCGGCGTCACATACGGATCTGAGACGTTGGGGAGCGGATACGCGCCACCATCGCGCTGATAGTCGAGCCAGTCGAACTGGATTCCCTTGAAGCGCTCGGCGTGTCGCTTCTCGAAATCGGTCTGCTGTGTGGCTGGCCGCGGCCGAGGTGGGACGTCACGCACCGCAAGTGTCCATCGGCCATCGGGACTCGGGGTGCCACCCGCCAGCGTTGCCGCGCCGCGTCCGCCGCCTGCCCTTCCGCCGCCGCCGGGCGATCCACCGGCCACACCACCGCGGCCCACCGTGGCACCGCCACGACCCGCACTCGTATCAGGCGGTACGACTTGCTCCGAACCCGGGCGCGCGGGGTCAGCGATGTAGCGCGTGCCGCCGGCGGTGTATTCCAACCGGCCGTCGTCGTTCCACACCGGTGCCGCTGCGTTCACGTTCGCGGCGCTGATGCGTCGTGGGGCAGACGCCTCATCCGATGGCACCACCCAGAGTTCGCTCGTGTTGCCGTTCGATTCTTCGACGCGAGAGGAGACAGTGTATGCCACCCACTTCCCATCTGGGGAAATGTTTACCGCGCCGATGGTCTTGAGCCGATAGTAGTCCTCGACAGTGAGCGGGCGCTTGGCGGCAGTCTGCGCAACGGCAGGCGCGCTGACCAGGACACAGCAGGCGACAAGACTTCGAACGAGGCGCATTGATGGCTCTCCATGAATGAGCAGCAGCACGAACAACTTCGCCCACCGAGCCTCACGCCGCCACTTCCCCAGCTCCTACCGCAGCTCCGGTGGCCGGTACGGCGCCTTGATCGTGATGGGCAGCGCCCACTCTCCCCAGTGGATGCGCATCTCGGCGTCGTCGCGAAGCACTTTATTGAAGTAGATCGCCAACGATTCCATATGCGACACGCGCACTGGAGCGATGTCGACGCGCAAGGCGTCCTTGTCCGCGCCAGGATACGGCGTGTGGAAGACGCGGGCCGCCGAGCTGATGACCAGCGTCCACGGCGCGTTGCCACGGGGAATGAGCCAGAGCGAATACGCGCCGGCCTTCAGCGCACGGCCTTCGAGCTGGATGTCGCGGCTGATGGTGATGTGTGTTGCCGAGTCGGCGCCCGGATGCCAGATGTTCCCGTACGGTACGAGCCCTGAATCAGCAAAGAGCACGCGCCCGCGCGCCACCGGGCGACCGTATTCCACCTTAAGCTCGGTGAAAGCCACCATCTGTGACACGGTTCCGCGTTGGCTGAACGGGTAGCCCTGTGCCGCAGATGCGCCTGGCGTACTGATCACCAGTGCCGCAATGGCACCAAGCGTAGTGAGCGCGATGCGACTTGTCATTTCTGTGCTCCAGCGTGATTGTTGTCGGCTGCCTCGCCCGGCCGCTATTGTGGCGCCACCGGCGGCAGCAGGGCTTCGACCTTTCGCCGATTTTCCGGTGTCATCCAGTCCGCGGCGAACGCCGTGCCGACGATGAGCCCCTCTGTCGAGATCAGGAACGTCTGCGGCACGCCGCGCACTTGGTACGTCGTCATGATCTCGGATTTCGCATCGTGCAGGATATCGAACGTGAGATGGTGCTCAGCAACAAACTCGCGGATCAATCCTTCCGTTCCCCGGTCATCCACGCTGATGGCTACAACCCGCAGTCCGCGGTCTCGATAGGTGTCGTACAGCCGCTGCATGCTGGGCATTTCCTCGCGGCAGGGATCGCACCACGTGGCCCAAACGTTCAGGAGTACAGGCGTGCCGCGATAATCAGCGAGCGTGCGGATGGCGGCAGACGAGTCGACCGTGACAGCGGTGAAGTTGGGTGCCGCTGCGCCTGAAGCGGCGCGCGGCGGCGCGGTCGCAAGTCCCACCCGGTACAGTCCCCAAGCAGCGAAGATCGCGATGGGCACCATCGCGATCTTGATCAACAGTCGCCGCCTTCCTGTTACCCCGGGCCGAGCTTCATCACCGCGTCCATGATCATCTTGTTGGTCGGCCGGATCTTGTAGTTCACTTCGGTGAACTTCCACTTCACGACTCCTTGCCGGTCTATGACGTACGTGGTCGGATGGGGGATCCCGCGCGGATTGTCCGGGTTCAGCAATCCGTAGCGGTCAATGACACGGTGGCCAGGATCGGACAGGAACGTGAAGTCGGGCTTTGCGCCTCCCTTCACGATCTTGTCTGCCATCATCTGCAATTGCTCGCGGGTATCGACCGAGAGCGCGATCAGTTCCACATCCTTCTTCTTGTTTTCATCCAGCAGGCCTTTCAGCTCCACGAGCTGATCTGTGCACCACGGTCACCAATGGCCGCGGTAGAAGACGAGCACGATGCTCTTCTTTCCGCGGAACTGTGAAAGGGTGACGGGCGGACCGTCCTTGGCCGCAAGCGTGAAGTCGGGTGCGGACGTGCCGACGGCCACGCGGCCGGTGTCGGTGGCCGGCAGCCCCGCTCCGTCCTTTGGGCCGAGCATGGAAGTGGCTTGCGCAGACACGGCGAATGGGGTGGCGGCACTGGCGGCCACCCATGCGATGCCGAACACGCGCTGTTGTAGCCATCGCGTTGCTTTCATTACACACCGGACCTGAAGGGGGAGAGGGTGCCAGCGTCCGTGCACCGACGCAGCAACTTCCGTAAT
>JARIET010000149.1 GCA_031127185.1 Gemmatimonadota bacterium
GCCTCCTTGTAAACCGGCCGCCACGCGGGGAGTCCGGACGAGTGCGTCAGGAGATGGCGAATCGTCACGCGCTCCTTGTTCGGGCCACTCCAGGACGGCAGGTAACGCTGCACCGGTGCGTCGAGCGAAACGCGACCCTGCTCCACCAACTGCATCATCGCGGAGGTGAGCGAAACGACCTTCGTCAGCGACGCCATATCCCAGAGCGTATGCTGCGTCGGCGACGGAGTGTTGCCCCAGTTGATATGCCCGGCGCCATACTCGGTGACCACCCCCGATTTTCTGCCCACGATCGCGTAGGCGGCCGGAAACGCGCTGTCGCGTATGGCCGCATCGAGCACTGCGCGTACCGTGTCGGCGAGTGAACGCGCGGCCGCAGGTGCGCCGGCTGACGTCGGCGGCGGAACCGGGCGGTCGTCATCGCCCGACCCGACGAACGGCCGCATGAGGCCATCTCCGCGCGCGTAGACCCCGGGCAGTGACACCGGCGAGCGTCCGGAGATCGGGCCGGCTCCGGTGATCGCGCGCGCGGCCGCCTGCTCAAGCGCCGGACCGCGCCCGAATGTGGTCAGGTACGCGCCTACGCGCGGGACCTCGCGCAGGATGTACGGGTTCGCGCCCGCAACGACAAAGACATCGCGGACGGCAGCGAGCGAATCGAGCCACGCCGCAAACGCCGGGGCGAGGACGAACCGGCCTTCGCCTTCCACGGTACGCACGAGCGTGTACACGACCACCCGTTCACCCACACGCGGAATGGAGTCGAGCTGCGGGCGCGCCGTTGCCGGCGTGACGCGCACGAGCCGGGCATTCTTGATCACCTTCCGGAACTCTGCGCCGAACTCGCGTCCCGCGAGGATGTCATTCTCCCCCGCGTAGTTCACCACCACCGTCGGCGGGCCGTCGCGAAGCGGCACGAGCGACTTTGCATCACGAATCAGCGTGATCGCCTGCCGGGCTACGCGGACGGCGGTCGCGCGGTGTTCCGCGGATCCGACGATGCTTCGGAGTGAATCGAGCGCGACGATCGGACGCGTTGCAGCCCCCGTGCGCGCCTTCATTTCGAGTATGCGACGCACGGACGTGTCGATCCGCGCTCGAGAGATCTCGCCGCGCTCCACGGCCGCGACCACGGCATCCAGCGTGCGCCGGACGTCGGTCGGCATCAGGAGGATGTCACTCCCCGCCTGTACCGCGAGGATGGCGCTCTGTTCGACACTGTACCCCTTGCCGATGCCCTGCATCGTCATCGCGTCGGTCACCGTGAGGCCGCGGAAGCCGAGGTGGTCCCGGAGCAAGCCCGTCATGATGGTGGGCGCAAGCGTGGCCGGAATCGAGTCGCCGGAAACGGCTGGCAAGGCGATGTGTGCGCTCATGACGCCGGCGATGCCGGCACCAATGGCTGCACGAAACGGAGCCAGCTCCACGGAATCGAGTTGCGCGCGGCTGCTGTTCACCATCGGGAGCGCCAGGTGCGAGTCCGTGTCGGTGTCGCCGTGCCCGGGGAAGTGCTTCGCCGTGGCCGCCACACCTGCAGACTGTAATCCGCGGACGTACGCGGCCGACAATCGCGCCACGGTCGCCGGATCTTCGCCGAAACTGCGCGTGTTGATCACCGGGTTTGCCGGATTGTTGTTCACGTCGACAACCGGCGCGAAGACGAGGTGAATCCCGACCGCGCGCGCCTCCAGTCCCGTGATCCGGCCAACAGCTTCCGCGTTCGCTTCGTTTCCGGTCGCGCCGATCGCCATCGCGCTCGGCAGGATCGTCGCGGCACCCGCCGGGTACTGCAGTGCGGGCGCAAACACGCCCCCTTCGAGTCGGCCGAGTCCGGGCTCCAGGTCGCTCGATACGAGCAGCGGCACACGCGCTGCGCGCTGCAGGTCGTTCACTTTTGCCGCCACTTCAATCGGCGATCCGAGCGACATCACGACGCCTCCCACGTGATCGTCGCGCACCCAGCGAAGCGCCTCGTCGTAGGTGGGGTCGGTGGTACTGGTGTAGTCTCCAAGGACCCAGACCATGACCATCTGTGCGACGCGGTCGCGCAACGACAGCGAGGCGAGTGTGTGATCCACCCAGCGGCGCGAGGTTGTGCTGAGCGGAGTTCCGGGCGCCACCATGGCGCCGGGGGCAGGCGCAGGCGTGCTGACGCCGGTGCCAGCGCAGCCCTGCAGCGCGAGCGCCGCAGCCGTGAGACCAAGTCGCACCATTCGAGCGTTCGAGGTGTAGGTCATATCGTGTTCCGCCATCTGAATGTGTTGCTGCTGCCAATCGTGATCGCCGTCGGTGCGACGTCCCCGATGCCGCTCGCCGCGCAGGGCAGGGAAAGCGCGGCCGATCGGTATCGTCCCGGGGTCACGGTGCTGCTCGAAGAACAAATCTCGCTCATTCGCAACCGCAGCATTGCACTCTTTGCCGATCCCCGCGCCCGCGACGAACGCGGTCGCGCGACGGCCTCACTGTTTCGGGACGATCGGCGCCTGCGCGCCGCACGGGTGACGCTGGCCGGAGTGCTGAATCCCGCTGACGCCAATGCGTTCGCGGCTCTGGACACCCTTCGCGGCCCCGTTGCCCTGATAGTACTCGACATCGTTGACGACGGCTGGCGCCGCGGCCCGGTCCCGCCATTCATCGTCAGCGCGTTGCGCGTCGCGGCGGCGCGACGCACGCCGGTCATCGTGCTCGACAGGCCGAACCCGCTCACGGGCGGCCACGCCGAAGGTCCCATCCCCGATTCACTCGCCGCCGCATCGGACGCATTATACGGGCTGCCTGCAAGGCACGGAATGACGGTGGGTGAGCTGGCGCGATTTTTCAATGATGCAGGCGCGATCGGCGCGGACCTCACGGTGGTGCCCGTCCGCGGGTGGCGTCGTTCCTGGTGGCCGGGAGAGAACGGCGTCGCCGAGAACCCGGGCGGTGCGGATGCGACGCCGGAAAGGCTGCTGATTCGTGGAACCCTGGCGCCACTTCAGGCGACGAATGTGAACGTGGCGTTCGGCCCCGCGCGCGCAGAAGCATCAATCGCGGCGTCCTGGCTCGACGCCAAGCGGCTGGCGACGGCGCTTGCCGATCGGTTGATCGTTGGCGTGAAGTTTGAGGAGGCCCGGGGACGCGTGAAGGTGGCCATCACGGACCGCGATCGCGCGTCCTCTTGGAGAACGGTTGGTGCGGTACTGGCAGCCCTCCAGCGGGTCCATCCGGACCAATTCCGATTCGACGCAGAACAGTTCGACGCCTCAGTCGGTACCCCCGGGTTCAGAATGGCGGTGCTGCGCGGCGACGACGCTGACGCCATCGTCGATCGTGACCTCGGCAAGGTGGTGGACTTCGCCAGACGGGCGCGTGGGGCGTTGCTCTACCGGTAGGCGACGGGCGTCCGCGCCGGAGCCGCCCGCCGGGCGCGCGCAACCACCGGTACCGCAGGTTGCCCGGTGCCACGTTCGCGAGTTATTTTGTCACTCTCCGCCCGCTGGACGGTGGCGCTTTGTACGTTGTGGAACAGCAAGGACTTAGCGGTTGTTCCAACCACTTTTTCCATATCTTGATGCAGGCCTTCTGGGAACGGGTAAAGCAGGGCTATCTCGGGCTGCTCGACCCGATCGGGAACGCGCTCGTGTCGTGGGGGGTCCGCCCCAACACGATCACGACGATTGGTACCATCGGCACGGTCGCGTCAGGCGCGACGTTTGCGGCCGGGCACATCAGCATCGGCGGGTTGATACTTGGACTCGCGGCAACGTTGGACCTGCTTGATGGAATCGTGGCGCGACGCTCGGGGCAGGCGTCCGTGTTTGGGGCGTTTTACGATTCGACGCTCGACCGCGTTGCCGACGGGGCCGTGCTCGGCGGCTTGTTGATATTCTGGGCGTCAGACACTCCGCGCCACTCGCTGCTGATGGTTGTCGTGTGTCTGTTTGGCCTGGTCGGCGCGTACCTCACATCGTACACCCGTGCGCGCGCCGAGGGGCTTGGGCTTGATGCGAAGGTTGGACTGATGCAGCGCACCGAGCGGGTCGTATTACTCTCCGTGCCACAGGCCGTGTTCGGCCTGGCACTCGAAGGTGTTGTCCTCAAGTCCGTCGTTGTCCTTCTCACTATCACCTCCTGGATCACCGTCGTGCAGCGCATGATCTATGTGCATCGCGCGACCCAAACGGTTTCGAAATGACCGCCACCAACGATATCGCAACGAAGATTCGCCCGGCTTCCGGCAAGCTCGGTATCCTGACCCCCGGCCTCGGTGCCGTGGCCACAACGTTCATCGCTGGCGTTGAGAGCATTCGCCGCGGCCGGAGCAAACCGATTGGCTCGCTCACGCAGATGGCCACGATCCGGCTCGGCAAGCGCACCGACAACCGCGCCCCGCTGATCAAGGATTTTGTGCCGCTTTCGGGACTCGACGACCTCGTGTTCGGCGCCTGGGATCCGATTCCTGACGATGCGCTGACCGCCGCGCGCAAGGCGGGGGTGCTTGAGGACCGTGACATCGACCCGATCGCGGACTTTCTCTCGAGCATCAAGCCGATGCCCGCCGTGTTCGAAAACCGGTATGTCACGCGCATCAATGGCACCAACGTCAAGCAGGGCAAGAACAAGCGCGACCTCGCCGAGCAGCTCCGCCAGGACATGCGCGACTTCAAGGCGAAGCACGGTTGCGATCGGCTGGTTGTGGTGTGGTGTGCGTCCACCGAGATCTTCATCAAGCCTGGCCCGACGCACGAGACGCTCGCGGCGTTTGAGAAGGCAATGGAGGCCAATGACGAGTCCATTGCACCGTCCATGCTCTATGCCTATGCCGCGTTGATGGAGGGCGTTCCGTTCGCCAATGGCGCGCCGAACCTCACCGTGGACCTGCCGGCACTGCTGCAGCTGGCGAACGACAAGGGCCTCCCGATTTCCGGCAAGGACTTCAAGACCGGCCAGACGTGGATGAAGACGGTCATCGCGCCCGGGCTCAAGGCGCGTATGCTTGGCCTGCGCGGCTGGTACTCGACGAACATCCTCGGAAACCGTGACGGCGAGGTGCTTGACGATCCGGCCTCGTTCAAGACAAAGGAAGAGTCGAAGTTGTCCGTGCTCCACACGATCCTGCAGCCGGAGGTGTATCCGGACCTGTACAAGGATTTCTCCCATGTGGTGCGGATCAATTACTATCCGCCGCGGGGGGATAACAAGGAAGGCTGGGACAACATCGACATCGTCGGGTGGATGAACTACCCGATGCAAATCAAGGTCAACTTCCTCTGTCGCGATTCGATTCTTGCCGCCCCGATCGTGCTCGACCTCGCGCTGTTCTCGGACTTCGCCCATCGCGCGGGAATGAAGGGAATTCAGGAATGGTTAAGTTTCTATTACAAGTCGCCGATGGCCGCTGCGGGTCTCCAGGCCGAGCATGATCTTTTCATCCAGCAGACGAAGCTGAAGAACACGCTTCGCCACCTGATGGGAGAGGAACAGATCACGCACCTCGGGCTGGAGTATTACAGATGAACATCCGGCAGTGGGCCGCGCGCCGATGGCTGCGCGCTGGCATGGTGACGGCGGCTCTTATCGGCGCGGGCATGTCCGCCGCCTGCGGCGAGCCCCGGCGGGCGGTCTACGAACAGCGGCTGTGGACTGACGATTTCGAGATTCGCGTGTCGTCGGTTCCGTCGCCGCCGATCGCGCAGGACACGGCGAGCTACACCATCTACGTGCGAGACAAGAAGTCGCGTGAGCCGATCGTAAACGGTGAGGGACGGATTTTCGCTACAAACGCCGACCGCCACAGCATCTGGCAGGGGTTCACGTATGGGCCTGAGGTTGGCACCTATCGCGCCCGCCTCAAGTTCATCACGGCGGGAGAGTGGGCCATGGGTGTGCAGTTCCGCCGGGATTCCACGCAGCCACTGCAACAGTCCCTCGATTGGAAGCAGATGATCCGCCCGGGCGCACCGCTGGGCGCCGCATCGGAGAAACAGCCGTGAAGCACTTTCATCGCACGAGTGTGATGCCCGACGTTGTCCTCCGTGAGGCCGATGCGTTTTTCGCCGAACTCGGGATGAACGCCACATCGACGGCCTCCCGCGCCCGCAGCTGGGAGGGCGTCGTCGGAACACCTGAAGAGCCCGTATCGCTCACGCTCACGGTGAAGATGGAAGGTGGACACTACACCTTCGTTGAGGCACACTCTTCGGCAATGGGCGAGAGCCGTTTGGACCGGAACGTGAAGAAGTTCTTCGTCCGGCTTCACAGGCTGGCCGACCCGCGGCACGCCACCGCCGCCGCGTACTAGCACGACGCATCACGGTGACCGATCCGACGGCGGCAGCAACCGTGGTTCCTGCGTCGCGAAAAGTGGCGATTGGTTGCTTCACCTTCGTGCTCGGCGGTATGAGCGGCGCGATGGTTGCGGTGCTGCTGTCCAAGTTCATCGCTTTTCTCACCAGGGCGGAGTCGTGCCCCGGCATCCCGACCTGCAATTGGTATGTTTATGCCGGAGTCGGCGCCCTGTTGGGCTCCGTCTCACTGTCCGGACTCGTGGTCTGGACACTTAGCAAGCCAACGCCCGCGCCACCGGCGCAACCGACCGAATAGACCTGCACAAGGACACGGACAGTGGCTCGAGTTGACGTACTAATGCCCCAGATGGGCGAATCGATCGCCGAAGGCACCGTGTCGCGGTGGCTCAAGAAGGTCGGCGACGAGATCAAGCGCGACGAACCGATCTTCGAGATCTCCACGGACAAAGTAGACGCGGAGATTCCGTCGCCCTCGGCGGGTGTCCTCGCGGAGATCATTGTGGGCGAAGGCAAGACGGTGTCTGTGGACGCCGTCGTCGCGCGCATCGAAACCGAGAAGGGCGCAAGTGTTGCGGCCGTTGCGCCCGTTTCGCCCGCGCCGGCTCCTGCAGCCGCGAGCGCGGTTCCCCCGGTCAGTGCTGTTGCCGTATCCGCGTCATCGCCTTCAGAATCCGCGAAATCCGCGACCCCGCCGTCAAAGTCAGTCGCCGGCACGAACGGCGGCGGCGGGCTCGAGGAACGTTTGCGCACAAAGAGCAGCCCGCTGGTGCGCCGCATCGCCGCCGACCATGGCGTTGAGATCGCCGCGCTGACCGGCTCGGGT
>JARIET010000150.1 GCA_031127185.1 Gemmatimonadota bacterium
CGAGCACCCCACGCTTGCCGACGTTGCACGCCACGCCGGGCTGAGCGACTCGCACTTTCAGCGCCTCTTCACGCGCTGGGCCGGCATCAGCCCCAAGCGGTACATCCAGCACCAGACGGCCGACCTTCTCACGACGCTGCTGCGAAACGAACGCACGGTACTTGAGGCCACCTTCGAGGCCGGACTTTCCGGTCCGGGTCGCGCGCACGACCTCGTGCTCAATGCTGAGGCGGTCACGCCGGGTGATGTCGCCCGTGCCGGCGAGGGCCTGACGATCGCGTATGGATTTCACGGTACGCCATTTGGCGCGTGCCTGATTGCCCTCACGCCGCATGGCATTTGCCATCTCGCCTTTCTCGGGCCCGTCTCACGCGCGGATGCGTTGGCGCGACTGAAGTACGACTGGCCACGGGCGACGTTCCATCCCGACCAGCGCTCGACGGCGGCCGCCGTCGCCCGGGCGGTCCCCGCTCCCGGTGAGCGGGCCGTCCCCGGTCTCGCCCTTCACGTGAAGGGTACGAACTTTCAGCTGAAGGTCTGGCGCGCGCTGCTCGCGGTCCCTGATGGCGGCGCGACGACCTACGGCGCCATTGCCACCGCCATTGAGGAGCCCGGCGCCTCACGCGCTGTGGGCAATGCCGTGGGCCGCAACCCGATCAGCTGGCTCATCCCCTGCCACCGCGTGCTCCGCAGCACTGGCGCGCTGGGCGGCTACGCCTGGGGTCCCGACCGCAAGCGTGTGATGCTCGCGTGGGAGCGCGTGACCACCACCCCTGCTACGCCGCTTGCGCGGCCTGCGCAGCCTGCGCGCCGGCCAGCGACACCGCGCGTCGCGCGCCTCGCTTGAAGTTGCGGTGCACGGCGCGCGCATAGCGCATGAAGTTGGCGCCAGCCCAGGGGTGGCGGACGAAGAACTCGAGCGGCAGCAACGAGCCCTTCAGCTGGTTGCACGCCACGCAGGCCGAGACGAGGTTGCCCGGTGCATGGTCGCCCCCGCGCGACAGCGGGAGCACATGGTCCAGCGTGGCATTGTCGAGTCCTAGGGACGTGCCGCAGTAAACGCACCGCCGCCCGCAATCACGGAAAGTCTCGCGCTTGACGTGCCGCTTGTTGTGTTGGGCGAGCACGCGACGACGATGGCGGGCCAGGCCACGGGGCGAACGGGCCAACGCAAAGCGGTGAACGTTCCGGTGGGACATGACACCTCGCCACTGAGGGCCAAAACGACGACACCCCGCGACGGTGAACTGAACCCGTGCGGGGTGGCGGATATGGGGCGGAGACTCCAGCCGTCAGTCGCGGCGCGCGACAGCGGCGGTGGATCCTGTTGCTCGGGGGGTCGTCCTCGCGAACGGTCCATGAGCCTCCGGTGGAGCGGCCGATCCAGATCGGGCGCTCGTTCTTCCTCTTAACGCGCGGCAATCTTGTGGCGTAACACGAGAAGCGCAATAGGTGGTACTTTTCCCGCCATGGCTACCTCGTCAAAAGCCCGGCGTGCCCCTGCCGCTGGCCCCCTGACCCGCGATCAGCTCCTTGCCGCCTGGCGCACGATGCTCCTCTCGCGCCGCGTGGATGACAAGGAGATCCAGCTCAAGCGTCAGAACAAGACGTTTTTCCAGATCTCCAGCGCTGGTCACGAAGCGGTCACGACCGCAGCGGCCATGGCCCTCAAGCCGGCCTACGACTGGTTCTATCTCTACTACCGGGACCGCGCGATCTGCCTCGCCTGCGGGATGACCCCGGCCGAAATGCTCTACTCGGCCGTCGGCGCTGCCGCCGACCCCAACTCGGGCGGCCGGCAGATGCCGTCACACTGGGGATACAAAAAAGCCAACATCATGTCGGTGTCGTCGCCCACGGGAACGCAGTTCCTGCAGGCCGTTGGCGCCGCTGAAGCCACGATGCGCGCCTCCAACCTGAGCGACAAGGACGGCTTCCCCGGCGATGACGTCGTCCTCGTCACCACCGGCGAAGGCCAGACCAGCGAAGGTGAGTTCTACGAGTCACTGAGCACTGCCAGCAACCTCGGCCTTCCGGTCGTCTATCTCGTCGAAGACAACGGCTACGCCATCTCCGTCCCGGTCGAGGTCAATACGCCGGGCGGTTCCATTTCGGAGATCGTGAAGTCCTACCCCGGCCTCCATATCGAAAAGGTGGACGGCTGCGATTTCATCGCGTCGTATGAAGCCATGAGCCGGGCCATCGCCTACGCTCGCGAGCGTCGCGGTCCGGCGTTGGTGCACGCGCGCGTGATTCGCCCGTACTCGCACTCCCTCTCGGACGACGAAGTGCTCTACCGTCCGAAGGAAGAGCGCGACGCCGACGCCGCGCGCGATCCGATCACGACCTTCCCCGCCTGGCTCGTGGCCAATGGCCACGCCACCGAGGCCGAGCTCAAGGCAATTGCGGAGGCCGTTGATGCCGAGGTGCTGGCCGCCACGGACGACGCGCTCTCGCAGCCGCAGCCCGCCGCGGACACCATCCACTTCGGCACCTACTCGCCGGATGTGGACCCGACCAGCGAGCAGTTCGACACGGAAGACGATCCGCAGTTTTCGGGCGATCCAACGACGATGGTGGATCTCCTGAACGTGTGCATGAAAGACGAGATGCGCCGCGATCCGCGCATCCTCGTCTTTGGCGAAGATGTGGCCGACGTCTCGCGCGAAGCCTACCTCGGCAAGGTCAAAGGCAAGGGCGGCGTCTTCAAGGTGACGTGGGGGCTGCAGAAGGAGTTCGGCGGCAACCGCGTGTACAACTCACCGCTCGCCGAGGCCAACATTGTGGGCCGTGCGATCGGCCTCGCGCACCGCGGTTTCAAGCCCGTCGTCGAAATCCAGTTCTTCGACTACATCTGGCCGGCATACATGCAGCTGCGCGATGAGCTCGCGACCATGCGCTGGCGGTCCAACAATCACTTCAGTGCGCCGGTGGTGGTTCGCACGACCTACGGTGGCTATATCCGCGGCGCCGTCTACCACTCGCAGACCGGGGCGTCGCTCTTCACGCACTGCCCCGGACTGCGCGTGGTCTGTCCCAGCAATGCGCTCGACGCCAACGGACTGCTGCGCACCGCCATTCGCTGCGACGACCCGGTGATTTTCCTCGAGCACAAGCACCTGTACCGCCAGACCTATAACAAGGGCCAGTACCCCGGCCCGAACTTCATGATCCCGTTCGGCAAGGCGCGCACGGTGCGCGAGGGAACGGACGTAACCGTCGTCACCTATGGTGCCACCGTGCAACGCGCCTTCGTCGCGGCGCGCGAAGTTGCCGAGCGCGGAATCAGCGTAGAAGTGATAGACCTGCGGACGCTCTCGCCCTGGGACAAGGAGGCGGTGTTCAACTCGGTCAGGAAGACCAACCGCGTCATTGTCGCATACGAGGATTCGGAAAGCTGGGGCTATGGCGCCGAGATCGCGGCCCGAATCGCTGACGAGTGTTTCCCCTACCTCGATGCGCCGGTGAAGCGCGTGGCGAGCACGGACACCTGGGTCGGATACGCACCACAGCTGGAAGATGCGATCCTGCCGCAAGTGAGCAGCTTTGTGTCTGCGTACGAGGATATCGTCCGCTTCTGATCCCATGTCGCGCCGCGTTGGGCTGACGCGCAGTTATGTCTTCGCGTTGGTGGCGACATCGGCGATGATGTTCGCCGGCGCCGCCTTCGTGGACAGCGCGCTCCGCGAACTGCGCGGCGACGGCCCGCTGCTGAATATCGTGGGCCGGCAGCGGATGCTCAGCCAGCAGGTCGCCAAGAGCGCACTGTGGGTAGCCAACGCCCCGGACGACGCGACGCGCAGCGCGGCCCGCGCCGAGATGCGCGACGCGATTACCGAGATGGCGGTCAACCGTAAATACCTGCTGGAGGGCGACGCAGACCGACACCTGTTGTCATCGCCGTTCGCCGGCAATGCCCTTCGCGGCGCGGCACGTGACATCACCCTCTCGAATGCGGCGACATTTGCCGCGCTTGATTCGGCGGCGCACGTGGCATCGAATCCGGCCGCAGCGTTACCGGAGATCAGTCGCGCCGTCAGCGTCATTCTCCGGACGGAACCGGCATATAGCTCGGCCGTCGACCGGGAGATCTCGGCGCTCGGGGAGCAATCCGCGGAGCGCGTGCGTGACACGCGCACTTTGATGTGGTCGGTCGTCATCGTCATTCAGCTGGCGCTGGTCGCCATCGGCATCCTGGTGCTGCGGCCTGCGGCGCGAAGCACACGATCTGCGCTGGTGGCGCTCTCACGATCCAACCGTGAGCTCGATTGGGCGCTCGAAGCCGCGCAGGAAACTGCCCGCGCGAAATCCGAGTTCCTTGCAACCATGAGCCATGAACTCCGCACACCGCTCAACGCCGTGATCGGACTCAGCGGCTTGATGGCCGACACGAAACTCGACGACCGCCAGCGCCTGTTCGTCTCCACCATCAATCGCTCCGGCGAGGCCCTCCTCGGCCTCATCAACAACGTGCTCGACTTGTCGAAAATCGACGCTGGAAAGCTGGAACTGGAGATGGTGGATTTTGATCTCCGCGAGATCGTCGAGACCACGGTCGAAACGCTTGCGTTGCGCGCGGAAGGGCGCAACGTGGAGCTCGCAACGTTTGTGGCACCCGCGCTACCGGCTGCGTTCGTCGGCGACCCGGGCCGCATCCGGCAGGTACTGCTCAACCTCGTGGGCAACGCGCTCAAGTTCACGGAAGAAGGGTCGGTGATTGTCCGCACGACTCGGGCAGTCAACGGGCAGGTGCGTTTCGAGGTGGTGGACACCGGCATCGGGATTCCCGAGGACAAGATCGGCGGGCTCTTTCAGGCCTTCGCGCAAGTCGATGCATCCACGACTCGCAAGTTCGGTGGCACGGGCCTCGGGCTCGACATTTCGCGCCGAATTGTCGCCATGATGCACGGCACGATCGGCGTCACCAGCCGAGTTGGCCAGGGGTCTACCTTCTGGTTCGAGCTACCGCTCGCGCCAGCGGCCGCTCAGCCAGCCGCCGACCCGCGAGAGCTGCTGGGCCGCCGCATCCTGATCGTAGACGACAACGATGCCAACCGTTTGTTGCTCGAAGAGATTGCCCGGGCATGGCAGATGGAGCCTACCGCCGTCGCCGCTGCAGGTGCCGCGATCCGCGAACTGAAGCAGGCCGCCGCGACTGGCAGACCGTATGACTTCGCGCTTCTCGACTGGCAGATGCCGGAGGTGGATGGCTATGGCCTCGCCCGACAGATTCATTCCGACGCGAACATCGCCGGAACGCCGTTGATACTCATCAGCTCGTTCACCCACACCGTGAATGACGCCGAATTCAGCGCAGCGGGGTTTGCTGCCCGCATCTCCAAGCCCGTGCGCCAACGACCGTTGCGAAGTGCGCTACACGACGCCATCGCGCCGACGGCGACAAGGGACCGGGTGGCGCATTCGGCTGAGAATGTGACCACGACGCCGCGATATCCGGGCAAACGCGTGTTGGTGGCCGATGACAATCCGGTCAACGTGTTGGTGCTCAAAGCGATGCTCGAGCCGTACGGTGTGCGGGCGGACGTCGCCGCCGACGGAGTGGAAGTCCTGGAGGCGCTGAAAATCGCGGCGTACGATCTCATCCTGCTTGATCTCTACATGCCGCGACTCGACGGACGCGGTGCGGCGAAGGCCATCCGCGAGCGAGAGGCGGCGTCAGGCCGACCGCGCGCGCCTATCGTGGCGGTGACCGCCAGCGTGACCGAAGAAGATCGCGCTTCGTGCCTGGCCTCCGGCATGGACGACTACGTCGGCAAGCCCGTTGCTCGCGACGTGCTCGACGCAACCCTGAAACGGTGGCTCACAACGGGTATCCCGGCGACGCCTTTAATGTGACGCGCGTTACTGGCCGATCGTGGTCGGGAGGGTCACCTTATCAGGCCGAGCTCCTTCCTTCTGGGTCCGTATGACCGCACCGTCCGTTGCTCGTACATCGTGGTTGGCTCGCGGCACCCGTCTGGCAATCGTGACGGCCGCTTCGCTCGCGCTTTCTGTTTGCGGCGAACCACCGACCGGGCTTCGGACTGAGGCTGACGGCCTCGCTCGGCTGGCCTTTCAGCCGGAACTCCGGCCGGCGGATCGGCCGCTGTTCCAGAACGCCAACGTTGGAATCGACAAGGTCTACCTCGTCATTCGCGCCAGTGACGGCACGATTGTGTTTGAGCGCGTGGTCGACTTCCCGGCCGGGCAGGACGCCGTGGAAATCGTCGCCGACGTTCCGGTTCACGGCGAGAGCGAGCGATTCAGCGCACAGTTCGAGCTCCGCAATGGCACCACAACCATCTTCCGCGGCACGCAAGAGGTCGTCGCCAGGCCAGGCCGGAACGCGCCGACACAGACGACCGTCGCCCTCAACTTCGTCGGACCGGGGGCGACCGCGGTCAGCGTCGCGGTGACACCGTCCACGTCGACACTGCTTGCCGGCGCCCTCACCACACTGACCGCGAACGCCAGCGACGCAGCTGGCGCAGTCATCGTCAACGCACTCTTTTCGTGGAGTTCGAGCGATCCAACGATCGCCA
Organism: Gemmatimonadota bacterium; assembly: GCA_031127185.1. GTDB lineage: Bacteria > Gemmatimonadota > Gemmatimonadetes > Gemmatimonadales > Gemmatimonadaceae > Fen-1231. The sequence goes on from JARIET010000150.1 coordinate 6,543, forward strand.
CAGTGAGCCCGACAGGCAGCGTCACCGCGGGTACGCGTCGCGGCACGGCTACAATCACAGCCTCGACCCTATCCGGCATCAGCGGCAACGCCAACGTGGCAGTGACCCTGCCCGCCGCACGCGTCGTGGTTGAGTCACCCGCCAGCCTCGCCGGGCGCGTCGGCTCCACGCTCGCAGCACCGTTCACCGTTCGCGTCGTCGCCTCGGATGACGTGCCCGTCTCCGGGACTGTGGTCAACTTCGCCGCGCTGGCAAGCGGCGCTCAAGTCGGCAGCGCGACAGCCACGACGGATGCCGCCGGCCGCGCCTCGACGACGATGACGCTCGGCGGCGCGCTCAATGCGCAGCTCTTCACTGCGACAGTGACGGGCCTGGCGCCAGTGACCCTCTCCGTCGATGCCACGGTCGGCCTTCCGGACGCCATCGCGGCGGTCAACGCTCCGCCGGCGTCCGAGACGATCGGCCGCGCGTTGCCGCAGCCGTTCACGGTCCGTGTGACCGACCGATTCGGCAACCCGGTGCCGAATGTCTCTGTTGCCT
>JARIET010000151.1 GCA_031127185.1 Gemmatimonadota bacterium
CAACCTCGCTGACGAAGTCGGCCGGACGTTTGGTCTTCCACTCAATGCTGCGCACCCGCGGGGCCGCATCTCGCACGACCGCAGCTCCCGCCTCTGCGGCGGTGAGCGCGACGGCCAGCAGGTCCCTCGGTGGCGCGCCGGCAGGCACCGGCGAGTTTGATTGAGCTGTCATCGAGGCCTAAGTTTAGCGAATGTCTCGCATCTTCAGCGGCATCCAGCCATCCGGTGAGTTGCACATCGGCAACTATCTCGGCGCGGTCAAGAACTGGGTGGCGCTCCAGGACCAGTTCGAGACATTCATCTGCGTCGTGAACTATCACGCGATCACGGTGCCGTACGCGCCGGACGAGTTGCGGACGCGAACGCGCGAGATGGCGACGGGGCTGCTCGCCGCGGGAATTGACCCCAGTCGCGCGACACTCTTTGTTCAATCGCAGGTGCCGGAGCACACGGAACTGGCGTGGGTGTTCAACACGCTGACGCCGTTGGGCGAACTGGAGCGGCAAACGCAGTTCAAGGACAAGGCCGGCCGCCAGGAACAGATCATGGCCGGATTGCTGAATTACCCGGTGCTGCAGGCGGCGGACATCCTGCTGTACCGAGCCGACCTCGTGCCTGTCGGTGAGGACCAGATTCAGCATCTGGAGCTTTCGCGTGTGGTCGCGCGGAACTGGAATGCGCGGTTTTCGTCCGATGCGCCGTACTTTCCGGAGCCGCAACCGCGCTTGACGCCGATGCGCCGCATCGTAGGGCTCGATGGGCAGGCGAAGATGTCGAAGTCCATCGGCAACACGATCGGGCTCACGGAGTCGCCCGATTCGATCTGGGACAAGTTGCGGCCGGCGGTCACCGACCCGGCGCGCCAGAAAAAGACCGACGCCGGCGATCCGGAGAAGTGTCCGGTGATCTATCAGCTGCACAGGGCGTTCTCGCCGGCCGACACCGTCGCCGAAGTCGAGTCGAACTGCCGAGGTGCGAAGTGGGGTTGCATCGAGTGCAAAAAATCGTTGCACACGAACCTGATTGCCGATCTCGCACCGATTCGTGAACGGGCGGCGGCGTTGGCAGCGAACCCTGCTGAGGTTGATGCGCTGCTCGACGCCGGTGCCAGCAAGGCACGCGTGGTGGCGCGCCAGACCATGCACGAGGTGAAGGCGCGCATGGGACTCCCGGAGGCCCAATGAGCGTGGACATCCAGGGCTCAGTGATGGAGACACTGGGGTCAGTGATGCGTATTGACCTTGGTATGAAAATGATCGTGGCTGTGCTTGCCGGGGGCGCGATCGGATTTGAACGACAAGTGGCGGGCAAGCCGGCGGGGCTCAGGACCAACATCCTGATTTGCGTGGGCTCCGCGTTACTCATGGACCTCTCCATCCACATCGGTTCGGTGTGGGGCGAGGGCAATGTCGGTGACCCTGCCCGGCTGGCGGCGCAGGTCGTCACTGGAATCGGCTTTATCGGGGCCGGCACCATCATGCAGGGCGGGGGAACAATCACGGGCCTCACGTCGGCGGCGACGTTGTGGGTCGTCGCCGCGATTGGGCTGACCGCCGGCGCCGGATTTTTCGTGGAGGCGCTTGGCGTCACCCTGACTGTCATGGCGGTTCTCGCTGGCCTGGGGCGCCTGGAGCATGGTTTGCTGCGCGTAAGCCGCTCAATGAGCGTGACCATACGCGCGAAACCCGGTTTCCCCGAGGCGGACCTGCACGAGTTGTTGAAGCGCGAAGGGCTTCGCGTCACGGAGTCGAAGGTGTTCGATCATTCCACCGACCGCGTGTTTGAGCTGCGACTGCGCGGACCGGCGCGCCAGTTCGATGTTGCGAAATTTGAACTGGTGCAGCAGCCGAACATTCAGAATGTGTTCTTCGACTAGACGCGCCTCGTGAAACGGCGTCTCGTGGTGGACCTCCGGTCGCGTTCCAAGGCGTTCTGCATTCCCGGCGAGACAGCGGCGACCATCGCGGCGGCGACGCCGGACGGTTGGGAAACCCACATCGTTGCGGCGGAGACCGACTCGTTCGGTGATGGCGCGCAGTCACCGAGTGACGAGTCACTGAACGCCATCGCGACGGCCGAGGTGTACTTCGGCTTCGGCATGCCGAAGGCCCTTTTTTCGGCGGCGAAGCAACTGAAATGGACCCATACAGCGACGGCGGGGGTCGCCTCACTGCTGTTCCCGGAAATGCTTGCGAGTGGCGTGGCGATCACGAACTCGGCCGGCGCGATCTACGGGCATCCGATCGCCGAACACGTGCTCGGTGGCGTGCTGCACTTTCTGCGTGGGTTCGACGTGGCCGGCGCTCAGCAGCGGGCCACGAGGTGGGACGCCTCGCCGTGGGCGACCGAGACCGTCATGGTCCGAGAGCTTGCGGAGTGCAGCGTGGTCATAATTGGCGCCGGGGGCATCGGCGCTGAGGTGTGCCGCCGGTTCGGGTCGCTTGGGGCGTCTGTGACGGCCGTTCGCCGCCACGTTGACCGGGGGGCGCCCGCCGGCGCCGACCGGGTGATTGGTCTGCATGATCTCGACGATGCGCTCGCTGGGGCGGACATCGTGGTCATTGCGACGCCGCTGACGCTCGAGACACGGGCGCTGCTCTCGGCGGCGCGCATCGCGCGCCTTTCAGCCGGAGCCATTGTCTGCAACGTCTCGCGGGGCCCGCTGGTGGACGAAGCGGCACTTGCCGAAGCCCTGCGGGAGCGGCGAATCCGCGGAGCGGTGCTTGACGTTTTTTCCGCAGAACCGCTGGCGGCTGGGAGCCCGTTGTGGCACCTTCCCAACGTCCTGCATACCCCTCACATCTCGGGTGTATCACCGCGACTTTTCTGGGTGCGACTGACCGAGCTTTTTCTGGATAATTGGGAGCGGTGGTGTGCTGGTGCGCCGCTCCGCAACCTCGTCGACAAGCAGGCCGGGTACTGATGGAGAAGATCATCAAGGCGGCAGTGGATCGTGGCGCGAGCGACCTGCACATCAAGGCGGGCGACGTCTTTCGTGCGCGAATCGACGGCAAGCTCACTCCGCTCACCAAGCAGGCGCTCACGCCAGAGCAGACGCGCTCAATTGCGCTGCGGCTGATTCCGAACGAGGAAGACCGCGCCAAGATCGACAAGCTCCAGGACTATGACTGTTCGTGGGGCGCGCAGGGCATTGGGCGGTTCCGTGTCAACATCATGAAGCAGCGGTCGAGTTTCATGATCGTGATGCGCGTAATCCCGTTTGAGGTGCCCAGCTTCGACAAGCTGAAGCTGCCGCCGGTGCTGAAGACGATTGCGCACACAGAGCGCGGGATGATCCTCGTGACCGGCGTAACGGGCTCGGGCAAGTCCAGTACGATGGCCGCGATGATCAACCACATCAATGCCACGACGCACAAACACATTCTGTCGCTTGAAAACCCGATCGAGTTCCTGCATCGGGACATCCAGAGCTCGATCACGCAGCGCGAGATCGGGGTGGACACCGAGAGCTTCAAGATGGGATTGCGGGCGGCGCTGCGTCAGGATCCCGACGTGATCCTTATCGGCGAGATGCGCGACGGCGAGACGATCGACACGGCCATGAAGGCGGCCGAGACCGGCCACTTGCTGGTGTCCACGCTGCACACGGCCGATGCCACGAGCACGATTCTCCGCGTGCTGGCGATGTTCCCGCCGGAAGAGCAGGAGGTCGTGCGCGTCCGGTTGGCGGACTCACTGGCCGCAGTGGTCTCGCAGCGGCTGCTGCCCAAGAAGAACGGTGCGGGGCGCGCCGTGGCGCTCGAGATCATGATCAATACGCCGACGATCAAGGACCTGATCCTCGACAAGGATCGCACGGGCGAAATCCGCGATTTCATCGCGGAAGGGCGAGAGCAGTACGGCATGCAGACCTTCGACCAGCACCTCACCGACCTTGTGCAGAACGACGAGGTGGAGTTTGAGGTGGCGATTGCCGCGTCGTCGCGACCGAGCGATTTCGAGCTCAAGTTGAAGACGTTCCGGCGCCAGTCGACGGCGATCCGGCGTCCGGATCCGATCCCGGAGCCCGCGCGACCAAGCGGACAAAGTGGAATGATGGACGGCATGGGAGCCGGTATGGACTTCCTGAACCAGGGTTGAAGCGATGAAACTGCAGGGCGTCATTGCGCCGGTCATTTCGACGTTCGAAGCGGGCACCGAAAACATCGACATCGCGTCGTTTATCGGTAACCTGAATGCGCACATGCAGGCCGGCCTGCACGGAGTGGTGGTCTGCGGGTCGACCGGCGAAGCGGCGTTGCTGACCGAAGACGAGCGGCGATTGCTGTGCGAGGCGGCACGCGGCGTGGTGCCGCGCAGCAAGGTGTTGCTGATGGGCGCCGGCGCTGAATCCACACGCCTCACCATCCGCCGCTGCGTCGAGGCAAAGGCTGCGGGTGCGGATGGCGCACTGGTGGTGGCGCCGCACTACTACTCGAATGCCATGAACCTGGAGGCGCTGCGCGTGCACTATCGCGCGGTGGCCGACGAGAGCCCGCTCCCGGTGGTGCTCTACAACATTCCCAAGTACATGCACTTCGCGCTGCCGGCCGAACTGGTCGCCGAGCTGGCAAAGCACACGAACGTGATCGGCATCAAGGACAGCTCCGGTGACATCAACATGCTGAAGGGCTTCCTTGCCGCGCAGAGTGACTCGTTCACTGTGCTGACGGGCAATGGTGGCACGTTTGTGCCGGCGCTCGAGGCGGGCGCGCGCGGCGGAATCCTGGCGGTGTCGCTCTTTGCACCGGCGCTCTCGCTCCAGATGTACGATGCGTTCCGCTCGGGCGACCTCGCGACCGCCTCAGAAGCGCAAGCGACGATGAAGCCGCTGGCCGTGACAATCGTGGCGGAGCTCGGTGTGGCTGGCGTGAAGACCGCCTGCGACGTGGTTGGGCTGCGTGGCGGGCCGGTACGTCGTCCGCTCGTGGACCTGGACGAGGCGGCTGAGCAGCGTGTGCGTGAACTGCTGGCAGGGGTGGTTGTCGCCGCCTGATGGGGCGAGTTGCATCTACTGGAGCACGACGTAGTTTTCTTCAACGCCCCGCGGCGCTCCATCCGGCCGGGGCGTTTTTTATTGCCCGTTGCTCGCGTCCCTGTCCAGGCACCTCATGTTCGACTCCAAGATTCGCACGCTCGTCGTCGTCGGCGCCCAATGGGGGGACGAAGGAAAGGGCAAGCTGGTGGACGTGCTCGCCGAGCGCGCCGACTGGGTGGTGCGGTACCAGGGCGGTGCCAACGCCGGTCACACGGTGCACATCGGCGACAAGCAAACCGTGCTGCATCAGGTGCCGAGCGGCATCCTGCACCCTGGAGTCCGCTGCGCGATCGGGAATGGCGTCGTGCTGGACCCGGAGACGCTGTTCGACGAAGTGGATGAACTCGTGCGCGATGGTGTGGACGTCAACGGCCGGCTCTACGTGAGCGACCGCGCGCACCTCGTGATGCCGTATCACAAACTGGTGGACAAGGAGAGCGCGGCGTCAAAGGCCATCGGCACCACCGGGCGCGGCATCGGGCCGTGCTACGAGGACAAGGTGGCCCGCCGCGGGGTGCGTGTTCTGGACCTTCGACACCCGGAGCGGTTGAAGTCGCTGGTGGAAAAGGGCACTGCGCATGCGAACAACCTCCTAGCATCCACAGGGTCAGAGAAACGGGCCGATGCGGCCTACACGCTCAGTGAGTTGAGCCGCCTGGCGCCGCGACTCCTCGCGATTGCCGAAGACGTGGGGCTGGCGGTGCACCGCGCGACCAAGCGTGGAGCAACAGTCTTGCTGGAAGGAGCGCAGGGCTCGCTGCTCGATGTGGACCACGGCACGTACCCGTTCGTGACCTCGAGCAGTACGACGGCCGGCGGTGCGGCGATCGGCACTGGCATTGGTCCACGCGCAATCGATGGCGCACTCGGCGTCGTGAAGGCATACACCACGCGCGTGGGTGCCGGGCCGCTGCCCACCGAGTTCGACGATGTGATGGGTGAACGCGTGCGGAAGCTCGGCAACGAGTTTGGCGCGACGACGGGGCGCCCACGGCGCTGCGGCTGGTTTGACGCCGTCGTGGTGCGCTATGCGGTGCGCGTGAACGGCCTTTCGGCCCTTGCTGTGACCAAGCTCGATGTGCTCGACACGCTCGACCGGGTCGGACTCTGTACCGGCTATGAAGTTGGCGGCGAGTTTGTGGAAGAATTTCCCGGCGACATCGCAGAACTCGGGGGCGTGAAGCCGCGGTATGAGTGGTTTGAGGGGTGGAAGGCGGATACGGGCGGAGCGCGGAAGGTTGGCGACCTGCCGGCGGGCGCGCGACGATACCTGGACCGCGTGCAGGAACTGGTGGAGTGCCCTATCCGCTTCGTGAGCGTGGGGACGCGGCGGGACCAGATTCTCGACTGGTGAAGCGTCACGGAATTGCGTGACGGGCACCAATCGCGCGGCGCGACCCCATGGGTGCGCGGGTGAGTGAATTGCCCGTTGCGGTCATCGGCGCCGGCCCCTGCGGGATTGCCGCGGGGGTGGCGTTGCGCGAGGTGGGTATTCCTGCCGTGCTCTTCGATCGCGGGTGCCTCGTCCAGTCTCTCGCGAACTACCCGACCAACCTGACCTTCTTCTCCACCCCCGAGAAGCTCACGGTTGGTGGAGTGCCATTCGTCAGCGCAGGCTTTCGTCCCACGCGCGCCGAAGGTCTCGCCTATTTTCGCGAGGTCGCACGCGTCCATCGCCTCACGGTGCGGCCGTTCGAGCCAGTGACGCGCGTGGAGCGGCGGGCTGACTGGTTCGACGTGCACTCCGAGCCGGAGCAGGGCAATCCCGTGGTGACCCGCGCGCGTGCGGTGGTGATTGCCACCGGCTACTTCGCCTGGCCGAATCTCCTCGGAGTGCCCGGCGAGAATCTCCCGCACGTATCGCATCGGTTTATCGAAGGCCACTCGGCCTTCGGCCGGGATGCACTCGTGGTGGGTGGCGGCAACTCGGCGGCGGAGTGCGCGATGGAACTGGCGCGGTGCGGCGCGCGCGTGACCCTGGTGCACTACGAATCGGGGTTCGTGACGCACACCATCAAGCCCTGGGTGATGCCGGA
>JARIET010000152.1 GCA_031127185.1 Gemmatimonadota bacterium
CTCACGACGGGCAATCGCTTCTCGAGACGCTCAGTACTACTCGTCTGTCGGCCGGTTCGCTCGTTCTTTCCGTTTCAGAACATTCGCATTGCGCTCGGTAGCGAACCCATCCGAATGCCGCCTATTCCGAACCGGGGGCTCGATGGCCGCCCCGTGACCCTTCTGGCCGGCACCGCGCGAATGCGCGACACAACCATCGCGCGCCTCGACTCAGGAATGATCCGTCCGGTGGGGCTCGGCAGAACGTTCGTCGAAATGGAGTTCTCCGGAATGGATGCGGTGCTTGGCGTGGAGGTCTTTGAGACGGTAACAGCAGGTCCGGTCACACTGCCGGGCGGAGGAATGAGGAGCTGGCGCTTGCCGCGCGGTCGCTATGAGATCAACCTGACGCCGGCCGAGGGCGCCACCACCCAGCCGCTCGCGCTCTCGATGTACAAGGCCAATTGTGCGCCCGGCCGGCAGGGGCCGCAGCACATCCACTGCGTGACGTACGAAGAGGGCGCCCTGATCGTGCGCAACATGCGGGCACCCGGCCGGCGATCGGACGAAACGGGCAAAGTGTTAATCGTTCGCCAGGGGTGGTGACGACCTTCGCGTGCCCCTCACATCGGCAGCGGAAATCGCCTGACGCAGCTGCCCCATCGGCAACGTAGTTTCTGCACATGACAGACTCGCGTCACGATGCTGGCGGCATCGGCCCCATCCTCTCGCCGCGCAGCATTGCCGTGATCGGCGCATCGCGCCGCGACGGGATGGGCCACCAGATCTTCCACAACCTGCTCCACTACGGATTCGCGGGCACGGCCTACCCGGTGAACCCCAAGGCACGCGCCGTGTGCGGCGTGCGTTCGTACCCGTCGGTGGCCGAGATTCCCGAACCGGTGGACCTCGGCGTGGTGGTCGTGCCGCAGCCGCAGGTGATTGATGTCGTGACACAGTGCTGCAACGCCGGCGTGAAATCACTTGTCGTGATCTCCGCGGGATTCAAGGAAGTGGGCGAACAGGGTGCCGCGCGTGAGAAGGTGCTGACCGATCTCGTCCGATCGCGCGGCGTGCGGATGGTGGGCCCCAACTGCATGGGTGTGGTGAACGCCGATCCCGATGTTGCGATGAACGCCACGTTTGCCACGGCCTTCCCTCCCTTTGGCCCAGCGGCATTCGTATCGCAATCCGGCGCGCTCGGCCTCAGCATCCTTGACCGTGCGCGCGAGTACGGCATCGGCATGTCGCAGTTTGTCTCTGTCGGCAACAAGAGCGACGTGAGCGGCAACGACCTTCTCCTGCAGTGGGAACACGATCCCGCGGTAAAGGTGATCCTGATGTACGTGGAAAGCTTCGGTAATCCGCGAAAGTTCCTGGAGATTGCGCAGCGCCTCACAAAACGAAAGCCCATCATCGTTGTGAAATCCGGGCGTTCCGCCGCCGGCGCGCGCGCGGCGAGTTCACACACCGGTGCGCTGGCTGCCAGCGATGCCGCGGTGGATTCCATGCTCACACAGGCTGGAGTTCTTCGCGCTGCGACGATCGAAGAGCTGTTCGACATCGCGATGGCGTTTGGCGCGCGATCGCTCCCCAAGTCGCGCCGCACGGCCGTGCTGACGAACGCCGGCGGCCCGGGCATTCTCGCGGCCGACGCACTCGAGGCCGAGCAGATCGAGCTCGCTGAGTTGAGCCCGGCGACCGTCGAGGCGCTACGACCGATTCTCCCAGCCGAGGCGAGCATCCGGAATCCGCTCGACATGGTGGCGTCGGCCACGCCGCCGTCGTACGCGAAGGCGCTCACGGCACTGTTGGCTGATCCGAACATCGACGTTGTGGTCCCGATCTTCGTGCCGCCGTATGGCGTGAAGCAGGAGGACGTCGCCGACGCGATAGCCACTGCGGCGCGCACGGAACTCACGAAGCCGATTCTCGCCGTGCTGATGGGCCGTGAAGGGCTACCCGCCGGCCGAGCGGAGCTCCTCGAGGTTGGTGTGCCGACGTACGTCTTCCCCGAGTCGGTCGCGCGCGCGCTCGCCGCGCTGAACCGCCACGTGGAATGGGCGGCGATCCCGAATGTGCCAATCGTGCCGCTGTCCGTGGACCGGGCGCGCGCTGACACCATCCTCGCAACGGCGAAGCGCGAGAAGAGGGAGCATCTCACCCAGATCGAAGCGCTCGATCTCGTCGAGGCGTACGGCCTCCGCTCCGCGCGCGCCAAACTGGTCACGACCCGCGACGCACTCGCCGCAACCGGAGAGGCGCTTGGCTACCCGCTGGTGATGAAGATCGTGTCGCCCGACATCATCCATAAGACCGACGTCGGCGGTGTTGTTGTCGGCCTGCGCGACGAAGCCGATCTGTCCGCTGCATACGATGCAATGATGAAGTACATCGCGGCGCGTGCGCCGAATGCGTCGGTGACGGGTGTCGTGTTACAGCAGATGATCACGGGGGGACGCGAGCTGATCGCTGGACTCACGCGCGATGCCGGATTTGGCACGCTCGTGATGTTCGGGCTCGGCGGTGTACTCGTCGAGGCGCTTCACGACGTGGTATTCCGAATGGCGCCAATTGGCGACCGTGATGCCCACGAGATGCTCGACGGGATCCGCGGCACCAAGCTTCTCGGTACGCTGCGCGGGGATCCGGCCGTGGATCGCGAGCCCCTCGCCCAGGCGCTTCGTCGAATTGCCCAGCTTGGCGCCGACTTTCCGCAGATCGTGGAATTCGACGCAAACCCGCTGCTCGCATCATCTTCCGGCGTAGTTGCGTTGGACGCCCGGGTCCGGATTTCGCTCGGCGGGTGACGGGCAGCATATTTCATGGTTCGCGGGTATCACTATCCCGCCACCAAGCCGGAGTCACCTGATGCAGATCCATTGTTCAGTCGCCGCCCTCGCGGCTCTCGTCATCATCGCCGGAAGCGCATCGGCGCAGGGCCGCGGCGGTCGCGGCACGGCCATCCAGCCGGGCGAACAGTGCCCGCCTGGCACGACGGAGATCCGGCCGCGCACCTGCATGGCCCCCGAGTTCGCGCCGCCGAGCATTGTGGACTACCGGCCGCGTAACACGCTGAAGGTGCCGGAGCACAAGGTGCCGAAGGCGAAGTTTCCCGTGATCGATTATCACGCGCACGTGGGCGGATTCCTCACGCCGCAGCGGATCGATTCACTCCGCATGCATATGGACGCGCTCAACCTCGGCATGATGTTGGTGACCGACAACATCTCGGGCGATCGACTGAAGAGCGTTGTGGCGGCGGTGCAGGCGACGCCAACGATGAAGGACCGGGTACGGATCTTCACCGGCGTGCGGCTGCAGGGCGCTGGTGGCGCCGGGTGGGCCGAGTCGGTGGTCAAGCAACTCGAGGAAGACGTGGCAGCCGGCGCCGTGGGCATTGGCGAGATCGGCAAGGGCTTCGGTCTTTCCACCCAGAAGGCCGACGGCTCGCTCCTCAAGATCGATGATCCGGTTCTCGATCCCATTTGGGAAGCTGCGGCGCGCCTCAAGGTTCCGGTGTTCATTCACACCGCTGAACCCGAAGAGTTCTTCGCCCCGATCGACTTCAACAACGAGCGTTGGCTCGAGCTTGCGCTCTTCAACGATCGGCGGAATGGTCCGGGCACCGGTCGGCCGACGTTCGCGGACCTGATGACCCAGCGGGACAATCTGTTCAAGCGGCATCCGAAGACCACGTTCGTTGCTGCGCACATGGGGTGGCACGCGCAGGACCTCGGGCGGCTCGGCAAGATGTTCGACGAAATGCCGAATGTGTATGCCGAGTTGGGCGCGGTGCTTTATGACATCGGGCGCCAGCCGCGCGCGGCGCGTGACTTCTTCATCAAATACCAGGACAGGATTCTCTTCGGCAAGGATTCGTTCCAGCCCGAGGAGTATCCCTACTACTGGCGCGTGTTCGAGACGCAGGATGACTACTTCGATTACTATCGCGACTACCACGCCTTCTGGAAGCTCTATGGCGTGAACCTTCCGGACGACGTGCTGAAGAAGGTGTACTACAAGAACGCGATGCGCATCACGCCGAACGTGCCGTCGGCGAGTTTCCCGAGATAGGCCATGGCGGGGATCGCAGCACCTGCTATTGAAAAACACATTGATATCGTGGCGAAGCCGGAGCGGGTCTGGTCGGTGATGCGAGACTGCGAGCGCTGGAACGAGTGGACGGCGAGCATCAGCAGTATCCGGTTTCTCGAAGCCGGGTCGTTGCGCGTTGGCCAGCGCGCGTTGGTACGTCAACCAAAACTGCCCCCGGGCGTCTGGAAGGTCACAGAGTTGATCGACGGCCGCGAGTTCACCTGGGTTTCGGCGGCTCCTGGACTGCGCGTCCACGCGCGGCACGTGGTCGAGGCGACAACGGGTGGATCACGCGTCACCCTGTCCCTCAGCTATGAAGGCATATTCGGAGGACTGCTCCTCAGGCTGACACGTGGCATCACGGAACGGTATGTGGCCTTGGAAGCAAACGGCCTGAAGGCGCAGAGCGAGTCGAACGTCGCGTACTGAGCTGCCGGTCACTGGTTGGCCGGTGCGCGGCCAGCCCAACCCCGGGAACCGATTGCTGCGTTAGCTTCCACAATGCCACACCGCGACGCCGTACCTACGCCGGAGGCGACGCCCGGTTTCGGCTCGCTCAACCTCGATCCTCGTGTCCTCACAGCGCTGTCTGCGCTTGGATACGAAGAACCCACACCAATCCAGCGCTCGGCAATCCCGCATCTCCTTGCCGGCCGCGATGTGCTTGCTCAGGCCGCGACGGGAACGGGAAAGACGGCAGCGTTCGCTCTTCCCTTGCTGCACAGTCTGCGCACGGATGCGCCTCCGCGTGAGCGGACCAGCGCCCTGGTGCTCGTCCCGACGCGCGAACTCGCGATGCAAGTGGCCGAGGCGATCTACCGGTATGGCAAGCCAATGGGCGCGGTGGCGCTTCCGATTTATGGTGGCGCAGCAATGGATGGGCAGATCCGCTCGCTCAAGCGCGGCGTGGACATCGTGATTGCCACGCCGGGCCGCGCACTCGACCACATCCGCCGTCGCACGATCCACCTCGCAGGCGTCCGCACGGTCGTGCTCGACGAAGCTGACGAAATGCTCGACATGGGATTCGCCGAGGACCTCGAGGCGATCCTGGCCGAAACGCCAACGGAAAAACAGGTCGCCCTCTTCTCGGCCACGCTCGCGCCGCGCATCTCGGCGATCGCCCAGACGCACCTCCGCAATCCCGAAATCATCCGCATTGATTCGGCGGCGGTAAAGGCCGGCAATTCCGCGAAGATCCGTCAGGTAGCGTACGTCGTGCCGCGCGCGCACAAAATGCTCGCCCTTGGCCGCATCCTCGACGTGGAGCAGCCGAAAAGCGCGATTGTGTTCTGCCGCACGCGCACTGAGGTGGATGAACTCACCGAGACGCTCAACGCGCGTGGATATCACGCCGAGGCGTTGCACGGTGGGCTCTCGCAGGAGCAGCGGGACCGCGTGATGAAGAAGTTCCGCGCACATGTCTCGGACCTGCTGATCGCAACGGACGTGGCAGCGCGTGGGCTGGATGTGCAGCACGTGTCGCACGTGGTGAACTACGACGTGCCTGCGGCCGCAGACGCCTATGTGCATCGCATCGGCCGCACCGGTCGCGCCGGTCGCACCGGCACGGCGATCACGCTCGCCGAGCCTCGTGAGCAGCGCATGCTCGCAAATATCGAGCGTGTGACAGGCCAGAAGGTGGAGATCGCACCAGTGCCAACAGTGGCGGATCTCAAGGCGCGCCGGCTCGAGGCGGCACAAGCCGCGCTGCGCGAGACAATCCTTGCCGGTGAACTCGACCAGTGGCGGAGTGTGGTGAAGGCGCTCACGGGTGAGTTCGACATTGCAGATATCGCCGCCGCGGCGGTGAAGCAGGCGGCGGCCAGCGCGGTGAGCGACGAGCAGGAGATTCCGGAGACGGTGGTACGGGAGCGCAGCCGTCCGCCCAAACCGGAATCGGCCACCAACGCCAAGGTGAAGCGCGTGAAGCCGGGTTGGGCGGCCGCGCGGATCTATATCGGCGGCGGACGCAAGGTGAAGATCCGCGCTGGCGATCTCGTCGGCGCCATCACTGGCGAGGCGGGCGTGGACTCAACAGCCGTTGGCGCAATCACCATTTTTGACCGGCACTCCATCGTCGAAGTTCCTGAGACGATGGTCGGTGAGATCATCGCCGCGCTTTCGCGCACGACGATCAAGGGAAAGAAACTTCAGGTGCGGCGCGACCGGGCGGTCTAGCGGTCTCAGCTGCAACGCGGATAGCGTTACCGCGCGAGTTTCTTCACCCCTTCCAGGATCTTGGTCTCGATGCGGCCGGTTGAGCTGCACTCGCGTGGATTCTTGTACACGCCCGTCACGTCGACGCCCGCCGCGGCGGCAGCAATGCCCAGCGTCGTTCCGCCGCCATCCGTTGGCTTCACCCAGGTAACGACCGCAATCGTGAGCCGGAAAGCATCAGCGTTGGGGCCGGTGGCGCTCTCTCCGCAGCTGAACGACAACGACATGGGCGCCTTGCCGAGCGCGCGCATGCGCTCGAATCGCTCGCTCCCGATGATTCCCGACTTGCCATCGGTGTTGCCGGTGGGGATTCCCAGATCCGTGTAGGTCTTCAGCACCGCCTGATAGATGACCTCTGGAGCCGCATCGAGCTTGTGTTCCTGGCGCAGCGAATCCATGAGCACGAGTTCGGACCACGCCGGGAGTTTGACGCGAACGCCCTGTGCCTCCAGTGATGTCGCTATCAATCCGGACAATGCAGCGGCGGACACCGCGTTGATGAGTGCGCGTTGAATCATTGGGGGAGCCCCTCGAGAAGGGTTGCCAGGTTGCCGTTCTCCAATCGGAGCGCCAGGAACGCCGCGGCGTTGGCGACCGCGAATGATACCCCGCTCAGGTTCCGATGTGGCTCGACGCCGGGAATGGGCCTTGGGTAGATGGACGCCCGGCAGCGTATCCCCGCATCGCCACCACCCCGTTCAACCGCAAATTCATCGCGCGCAAACTCCAGGGCGGCTTCAACACCGGCC
>JARIET010000153.1 GCA_031127185.1 Gemmatimonadota bacterium
CAACGCGCCGATCATTGCCGCCGCGATCAAGGTTCGGAGCATTGATTGACTCCACGTCTGGGTTCGCTTGTCATAACAAATTGGGCTATTCTGCGAGGCCCTACAGGCCGCACGCCTCTGTTGCGGCGCAGAGTAAACACAGCGACAGGCGAGGAACGGTCGGCCAATCAACGCCCCTCGCGCATGATCCGTCGGATCACCTGATCGAAGTTCACGATCAGGATGAGCTTCGGTCTCTCCGGCAGCGAATCGACTCCCGCGACCGTCCACTCGAGCAGTCGCCCCGTCTTCGGGTTCCGGTCCGCAAACTGAACATGGCCGCGTCCAAGGGCGAGCACGGCGGATTGTGAAACGACGCGGGCCCGGTCGCCGGAGAGGTCGAGGGCCACGCGGATCAGCGAGTCCTGCGCCGACTCGTAGTACACGGACCGTCCATCCGCACTCCATGCCGCGCGGCCGATCACGTCAGCCCACCCTTCGCCGGGTTGGGCCACCCGCACCGGGTTCTCGAGGCTGGGAAAGCGGCGCACATAGAGTTCGTCAGCGCCGTCGACGTTGCTCACGTAGCTGATCCACCGCCCGCTCGGATCCACGGCGATCGGGGACTCATTGAACGAGCTCTCGAGAAGCGCCTTCTCCGAGCCGGCGCGGTTCACCACGACCATGTACATGTCACGTTGCGTGCCGCCGGGCAGATTCGCCGTGAAGAGGACTGCGCTGTCGCCGAGCCACTGGCGTGGCGCGTCAATCCCCGGAGTACCGCCCGCCCGCACGGCCGGGCCCGAGCCGTCGGCGGGTTGCACGAAGAGATCGCCCTGGTCAGCCCCCATCCCGGCGCGCCTGGATCTGAACGCGAGGCGGCGGCCGTCAGGCGACCAGAGGGGGTCGTGTTCGTCGGCGCCAAGAGTGTCGGCGCTGAGCGGGGCGTTCCTGCCGCTGCGGAAGTCGAAGATCCAGATCCGGCCCTCGCGGACGTACGCAATGCGGGCACCATCGGGAGAAACCGCCCCATCATTGTGATCCGTTACGGGCAGCGCGATTCGCTCCGAGGTTCCGTCCAGGCCACGCCACCTCACCTCACGCCGCGCGGCCCCCGAGTTGTCGCCGACGGGTCCGCTGGCGTACGCCAAGGCCCCCGTCCGCGAGCCGGCGAATTGGATGACCGGACCGAGTCCCGAAACGCCGGACAGCACCTGCCGCGACGGTCCCGTGACGCGCAGCGCCTTGGGGTCGAACGGAACGGCCTCGACGAATCCGCCCTCCCTTCCCACCAGCACGTGCCCGGTCGGCGACCAACTGAACACCGCGCCGCCAGCGACCAACACCGTGTCCCGGGTTCGTGGCCGGAACGCCATGACCCGCGCCGAGGTCGCGCCGATCGCGCCGCCGGGCACGACCTCGCTGTAGAGCAGCACGTCGCTTCCCGGAAGCGTCTCCGCGCAGCAGGAAGACACGTCGGGTCGCGCAGGAAGCGGTATCGTGTCCCTGCGAGCGCTGCCGGTTTCGGGGATCCGGAGGTTTAACGCGCCGATCATGCCCGTCGGCAGGAAGGCCGTCACGTAGACGAACCCGTCGTCGCTCCAGTCCGTCACCCATGCGCCAGGCCGACCGGCGATGGTGGCCAGCAGGGTTTCCTCACCAGACTCGGCCGAGAGCACCCGAACTTCTGCGCCGGCGGGAGTGACGCGTGCGAACGCCGCCCGCCGGCCGTCCGGAGAAACGGCAAAGCTTCCGGCTCCCCAAAGAGTCTCCCTGGTGAGGTTGGACCAGACGGTCGCCCCCGGTCGCCGCACGCGGAACTGACGCTTTCCATCGGCGTCCGTCCCCGGCCCCGCTATCCAGACCGAACCGTCGCGCCCAATGACTGGCCAGGCAAATCCGCCCAGGATGGAATCCACAAGAACGAGGCGGTACTCCGGACGGTTCGCGATCGTCTCCGCCGCCGGGCCTGGCGCGAGCGTACTCCACGCGAGCGCCGCGCCGAGCGCCAACGCGGTCCCCGCCACCACCTTTGAGCGTGCGTCGCGCAGCCATGCCCCGGTCGCGAGTACGCCTGAAGGGGGACGGTACACGCCGGTTCCGCCGTGGGCGGCGGAGTAGGAGAACTCCCGGTGCGTCAGCGCGTCGGCAAACGCCTTCGCGCTCTCGAACCGGTCAGCGGGGAGTTTTTCGAGCGCCTTCGCCAGCGCCGCCGACACGTTGGGTGGCGTGGTCTTCCTGAGTTCGGCTACCGGCCGCGGCGTGTCGGCGATGATCCGCATGATCACCTGTTGCGCCGATCCCCCTTCGTGGGGGGGCACGCCGGCCAGCATCTCGTACAGCACGCTGCCGAGCGAGTACACGTCACTTCGCGCCGTAATCTCCTTTTCCGCCGTCGCCTGCTCCGGGCTCATGTAGTGCGGCGTGCCGAGGCTCAGCCCGGTTTCCGTCATCCTTCCACCGGCCGCGGCACTCACGGCCAGCGCGATGCCGAAGTCCATCACCATCGGACGGCCGTCGTGGAGCAGGATGTTCTCTGGCTTGATGTCGCGGTGGATCACGCCGTGGCGATGGGCATAGTCCAGCGCGTCGGCGACCTCCGTCGCGATCTTCACCGCCTCATCTACGCCGAACTGTGTCTCCCGGTTCAGCTTCTCCCGGATCGTCTCCCCCTCAATGAAGGGCATGACGTAATAGAGAAACCCGCCCGCTTCACCCGAGTCGAAGAGGGGAAGGATGTGCGGATGGCTAAGCGCCGCGGTCGTCTTGATCTCCTGCACGAACCGCTCGGCGCCCAGCACCGCGGCAAGCTCGGCCTTGAGCACCTTGATGGCCACCTTGCGCTGGTGCTTGCGATCGTCGGCAAGGTAGACGGTCGCCATACCGCCCTGACCGAGTTCACGCTCGATGGCGTAGCGGTCGGCGAGTGCCACCGTGATCGCAGAGGGGGCCGCGGACATTGCGGAAACATGCACTAATCAGCGGCGGCGCGCGAAGTGCTACCTCGCCGTCGTAGGCGCTTCCGAAGCTCGCTTTCGTCAGGTCGGCAACATGCCGCAGGCATGGCAGCGCGAGCGGTTCGTGTCATCTGCCATGGACGTGCGTCGATCAGCAATTGGGCCCGCAGCAACGCCTTGAGCCGCCGAGCTCGTAGTGGTGTGTGGTCGCCATCTCGGACGACCGTCTCGATCGATGACTCGGTTCCACCTGGTGTAGCACGAACGGCTGAACCTCACGACCGCTCATCCAGCCGACGGGTGCAGTACGTCCGCTTGACAGCGAAGCTGTTAGTAGCGGTTAGGCGGTTCGCATTCGGAATCCAACCGTGCAGAGCCCGAGTCCAAGCAGACAACCCGCGGCCCCATCGAACATGTACCCTCCTGGTGTCCATCGCACCGTATGCAGCGCGCGGAGCGACGCCAGCGCGGAACGGGCATGGTCGAGGCCGGCATGCGGCTGCCCAGCTACGCGCGGAGCGCCTTCGAGTTCCGCAACGAGTTCCTCGTAATCCTGAACTGCTTTGGCACTCTGGACGACGTACGTACCGCCAATGCCGACGGCGGCAATACCCAACAGAAGAAGGAGAAAGCCGATTCGCCGTCGAATCACTTCGAATCCGCCTGGAAAATATGACTGGGCTGGCCGCCGACTTTGGCGTGGGTTAGCTCCTCACGAGGTGAGTCGGAATTGCCAGAGCCACCGGCGACGGTCCAGCTGTCGCCCTTTTGCGGAGACCAGCCCATGTCATCGATTGATGGAACCATCTATCTCGGCCTCGACGTGCATAAGGATTCGGTCACGATCGCGGTGTTGCCCGCGGGAGCGGTCGCCCCGACGCGCGTCGAGCGCCTGCCCAATGATTTAGCGAAACTCCGCCGGTTCTGCGAGCGGCTCGGCGCGCCGGGCGAGGGGACCGAGGTGCGGGCGTGCTACGAAGCGAGTGGTGCGGGCTACGTGTTGCACCGCGCGTTCACGAGTTGGGGCATCCACTGTGACGTGATCGCCCCGTCGCTCATTCCCACCAAGCCCGGCCATCAGCGGAAGCACGATGCCTACGACGCGGCGCAGCTCGCGCGCCTCTACCGTGCCGGCGAGCTCACCATCATCCGGATTCCGAGCGAAGCGGAAGAGCGCGTGCGCGATGTCGTCCGGTGTCGGGAGACCTTTCAACGCGAGATCCTGAAGAGCCGGCACTACATCCTCAAGTTTCTCGCCCGGCGCGGCTTCGTCTATCGCGAGGGCACGAACTGGCGGCAACCGCACTACGCGTGGCTCCGGCGCCTCTCGCACGCGACGTCACCGTTGGCGCCGGAAGATCGCCAGGTGTTCAGTGAGTACTTGGGGCTCCTCGAGTACAAGCTCTCGCGCCGGGACGAGCTCGATCGGCAGATCGCGGCCTTGGCGCTCACTCCGGCGCTCGCCGCGGTGGTGCACCGGCTGCAGTGCTTCCGCGGCTTGCAACTCCACGGGGCGATGGTGCTTGCGACCGAGTTGGTGGATTGGCGTCGGTTCGAGAGCCCGCGGCAGTTGATGGCGTACCTCGGGTTGGTACCGCGCGAGCGGTCGTCCGGGGATCGCGAGCGCCGCGGGTCATTAACCAAGGCGGGCAACAGTCATTGTCGCCACGTCTTGGTCCAAGCGGCGTGGGCCTATCGCTTTCAACCGAAGATCGGGGTCGCGTTGAAAGCGCGGCAGCAGGGGCAGTCGCCCGTCGTCATCGCGCACGCGTGGAAAGCGCAGCATCGCTTGCACACATTCTACCGGCGGCTCGCGATGCGCACGCGGCCGCAAATCGCGGTGGTGGCCGTCGCGCGCGAACTCGTCGGGTTCTTGTGGGCCGTGATGCAGGAAGCACCAGCACCTGTGGCGGTCGCGTGATCGATCGGTCCGTCGGTGTCCGGTGGCACGACAGGAGGACGCTCGAGCTCGTTATGGGGGTCGCGCAGCTCGCCGACATCCCCGGTCCTAGAGCGAGCCTGCTCCAGACGAATCCAATTCTTGCCGCGCTGGTGGAGCAAGGTCACCTGCCCACTAATCGGCGTATATCAGCAGGATTCATCGTCGAAGCCGCCACCGGCACCACGGACCCTCGCGCGCGCGCCAGCTACCTGCTCCTTGACAACCTTCCAGTCATATCAACGTGTGCTTCTGCTGTGAACGCTTCAATAAGAAGCAGTTGTGGGGCGGCCGCGAGGCCGTCCCCTGTTCCACAAGGCGGCCGCCCCACAACTGCATCCGCATCGCGTTCATCAGCAGCAAGCGTCGTTATACCGCACCTGTCATGGCGCAGCCGGCTTCGCGAACCTCGCCTCCAGCCGATTCCACGCGGCAGTTGCGGAGTCGGGATGCGAAGTAGTTGCGTGGCGAATGCGCCACCCACTCGGCCCATTCTGCAGGACCAACCCGATGCCTGCCCGCGTGGTGGTACGCTGACCCGTCGAATCGGTGATCTCCTCGCGGTACAAGCCGAGTACCGAGGCAACGCCGGGGGCTAACGGGACGATCTCCAGACTGTCGTAATGGAACGACATCGAACGAATGTGCGCGGGGAGCGCGGGCGCGGAGGTGTCGGGCGCCGGGGGCATGCCGAGAAGCAAGATGGGATTGGCGGGATCGACATCGGCAACGAACCCAACGGAGTCGTGGTACTTCGCACGAATCTGCGCCACGGTGGGTGCCGAGGAGAGGGTGCGAGCCTCGGCACTGAGGAACGCAGCGACGCTGTCACGAATGCTCCGCGCGTGCTCGGCGGTGAACTCTACGGAACCGCGGGTTCCGCAGGCGGTGGATGCGAGGAGGAACACCCCGGCAGCGATGCGTAGCATGCGCGCCTCCTTCAGTGCGAGCGTGTCGGTATAACGAATCAGGTTGTGCTGCGGCCGTTCGAAACAAATGCGGCGGCGGGAACGCCGCCGACTCTCAGAATATGAAGCGGCGGCCCCGCCGCCGCTCCCGCAGCAACGGCCGTCAGCACCAACCGTAGTTAGCCGGCTTACGCGAGGCATCGAACTCGCACTATTTGGGACGACTCCGCGGTGCCGGTCGCGGCATCAGCGCGTCGCGGTTCGCAATCAGATACGCTGTGGATGCGATGACCACGGCGGCCTGCTTGAGATCCTCGATGTCGAGGCGCTCGTACGTATCGACCGACGTATGGTGCGTTCGCTGCCAATAGTCGAGCGGATCCTGCGCAAAGTCGAACGCGGGAATGCCAACGCCTTCGAATGCCTGATGGTCGCTCTGGCCACGCTGGGCATCCGTGAGCACCCCGGCCACGCCAAGGTCGCGCAGCGGCAGGAGCAGTTCCGTCAGGATTGGCGCCGCTTGGGCGCTCGATCCCAGCCGTACCGCTCGGAGGCGCCCGGAGCCGTTGTCAACGTTGAAGTATGCAGAAATCCGTGAGTGCAGCTCCGGATGGGCGGCGAGCCACCGTTGGGACCCCCACGGGCCACGTTCTTCGGGGTCCCAGAGACCGATCCGAATCGTACGGCGTGGCTGAAGGCCCGACGCGCGAAGAATGCGCATCGCCTCCATCATGATGACGACGCCAGCGCCATTGTCAGTCGCGCCGGTCCCGACGTGCCACGAATCGAGATGAGCGCCAATCACCACGTACTCGTCGGCCTTGTCCGTGCCTCGCAGTTCTGCGAAGACATTCGAGCGTTGCCGATTGCCGGGAAGGACTCGGCTGCGCACCTCGGCCTCAATCGAGACCGGGACACCTCGCCTGACATTGCGCCAGATCTGACCGTAGTGCTCGTATGTCATGTCGAGTCGAATGAGCGAGTCCGACGGATCGATTGCCCAGTCGAGTGGACGGCCGCTTGCATC
This sequence comes from Gemmatimonadota bacterium, assembly GCA_031127185.1. Taxonomy (GTDB): domain Bacteria; phylum Gemmatimonadota; class Gemmatimonadetes; order Gemmatimonadales; family Gemmatimonadaceae; genus Fen-1231. Next base: position 6,811 of record JARIET010000153.1, read on the forward strand.
TGACCGCTGGACGCCGTAGCCGGACAACAAGCCATAGGGCTGAGGCGTCCATACGCCGAGAGTTCCGAGACTGCGTTCCGCGCGCATCAGCGAGTCGAGCGCGCGCTGCCGCAACGGAACGACCTTCCAGTCAGGGAGCGGGCCGAGCGGGCCTGCCGACGCTCCGCCGGCTGCTGGCCGGGTCGCCGGTG
>JARIET010000154.1 GCA_031127185.1 Gemmatimonadota bacterium
CGACGGAAACACCGAGGTGACCACGTGGCAGCCGCCCACGCTCCGCAGCCGCGCCAGTGCGGGGAGGTCACCGCGATCCATGGCGGCGGCGAGCGTATCCGGCCTCGCGCCGTCGGCGACGAGGATCACTACCGAGGGGCGCAAGTGGTCCGAACCGTCGCGGGAGGTCACGCGGGAAAGTAAACTCCAGGGATGGCGAGCCGAAAAGAGACAAAACAGGCACCGCAGGTGCCCAAGGCGCCGGAGCCGCCCAAACGGGCGAATTCGGTGCCCGCACGCATCGACGACGCCATTCGCAGTGTGAAGCACCCGGTGATTACCGAGGACACCAAGCTCTTCCAGGGTGTCACGCCGTCCGACGAGTTTACCCGCGGCGACCCGTGGCGCGTAATGCGCATCATGGGAGAGTTCATCGAAGGGTTCGACAAGCTCGCCGGCCTTGAAAAGGCTGTCACCGTATTCGGATCGGCGCGGACGCTCCCCAGCGATCCGCAGTACCTGGCCGCCGTGGAAGTGGGCCGGCTGCTGGCCAAGCGCGATTTCGCCGTGATCACGGGTGCGGGCCCGGGAATCATGGAAGCGGCCAACAAGGGTGCCAAACTCGGAGGCGGACGCTCGGTGGGCTGCAACATCGAGTTGCCGTTCGAGCAGGGCTCCAACGAGTATGTCGATACGCTTGTGAACTTCCGCTACTTCTTTGTGCGGAAGACGATGTTCATCAAGTACAGCGCGGCCTTCATCATCTTCCCGGGCGGCTACGGCACGCTCGACGAGCTGTTCGAGGCCGTGACGCTGATTCAGACTGGAAAAATCTCACAGTTCCCGGTGATCCTCTTTGGCCGTCATTACTGGGCGGGGCTCTTCCGCTGGTTGCAGACCCGCGTGGCCGGCGAGAAGAAGATCAATGACGGGGACGTGGACCTGATGCACCTCACCGACGATCCAGCCGAAGCAGTCGAACTGGTGGCCCAAGCCTACGCAGCCCAAGTGGCGGCGGCGATGAAATGAGCGATACATGAGCAAGAAACGAGAGCGGGGCGGATTCAAGGCGTCGCGGCACGGCGGCGGAAAGGCCAGTGCAGCGGGCCCGAAGGCCGCACAGAAGAAGGCCGCCGAGGCGCGCGAGGCCAAGGGCGCCAAGCACGTAGTCACCGGTGCGAACCGGTTCCTGCGCGGCGCGCGGATTGCGCCGCGGCGCATCGATGGCACCGAGTCGGTGGAGCAGATGATCGACGAGGTGTTCCAGTCGTACAACTCGGGGCGCCTGCGCGAATCGTGTCAGCTCTTCACGAACAAGATGCTTGCGCCGGATGTCACGGTGGGGCTCACTCTCACGGGTGCACTCACGCCCGCGGGACTCGGCATGAGCTGCATCATTCCGCTCATTGAGGCGGGGTTCGTGGACTGGATCATCTCCACGGGCGCGAATCTCTATCACGATACGCACTTCGGCCTTGGGCTCTCGATGCATCGTGGGAATCCCACGGAGAGCGATGTGGTGTTGCGCGAGGAAGGTGTCGTTCGCATCTACGACATCTTCTTTGACTACGATGTGCTGCTCTCCACCGACGCGTTTTTCCGCCAGGTGATTCGCGGCAAGGAGTTTCAGCGCACGATGTCGAGCGCGGAGTTCCACTGGCTCTGCGGCAAGTACCTCTGGGAGCGCGGACGTGTGCTCGGTCTCAAGGACAAGTCGCTGCTCGCCGCCGCGTATCGCTGCGGCGTGCCCATCTATACCTCGTCGCCGGGAGACTCCAGCATCGGCATGAACGTGGCGGCGCTGGCGCTCGAAGGCGGCAGCTGCATCATTGATCCAAACAAGGACGTCAACGAGACAGCTGCCATTGTGCTGGGGGCCAAGCGCGGACTCGGCAAGCGAAAGGCGGGACTGAGCGCGGTTGCCATCATGGGCGGTGGCAGCCCGAAGAATTTTGCGCTGCAGACGGAGCCGCAGATTCAGGAAGTGCTCGGCATCGACGAAAAAGGCCACGATTACTTCCTGCAGGTCACCGATGCTCGTCCCGATACGGGCGGGCTATCTGGAGCGACGCCGGCTGAGGCGGTGAGTTGGGGGAAGATTGACCCCGATCGACTGCCGGACGCCGTGGTGTGCTACATGGATACCACGGTCGCGTTGCCGCTGCTTACGTCGTACGCACTGGCCAAGCGGAAGCCGCGGAAGCTCAAGCGCCTGTACGATCTGCGTGGGCCGCTCATGCTGCAGCTCGAATCCGAATTTCGAAAAGCGAACAGCTAAGATTTGTTCGTTGCTCGCCGCTGACATTCTCCTTCGCGAGCGCGTCCTCGCCAAACTGCGGCTGCGAGCGCTCGCTCCGGCGAACGTCAGCGGCTTGCTGAGCGGGCTCCGTGGGTTTTCCGGACGCTAGCCACGAAGTTTGCACGTGACCAATCGAAGAACGTCACGTATGTGAACAGTGTTTCGTTGCCCAGAACATTCTTTGCGATCGCTGCGTCGTCCCAGCCCTCGTCGATGCGCTGGTCGATCGCGCCGACGGTCTCTTCCATCCAGTCGGCCTTGGCGTGTAGCAGTGCGATGCCGTCCTTGAGCAGGCCGCGGTGCGCATCGAACACGCGCTTCGGCTTCAGCGCCGCAATCTTGCGTACCGAACCGATTTGCTGGCGCACGTCCTCGCGATGGACCGGGTGCGCCACGCGCACCTTCACGCCGAGGAAGAGGTCAGCGGCGAAGACGGTCTCAGTTTGGGGATCCCAGACCACGTAGTGATCGGGGGAGTGCCCGCGGGCGTCGATGATCTCAAGCCCACGCGGCTCGAAGCGTTTGAATGGGGTGTGCAGCAGCGGCATTCCACCCCAGGCCCACGTGCGGTGCCATCCACGTACTTGCGGAGTGCCGAGGAGCGTCTCCGTGTCCGGCGCCATCCACATCGGCACGCCGCTACGCGCCAGGAGTTCTGCGTTGCCGCCGTGGTCGTCGTGCGCGTGCGTGACAATCACGCCTTCGGGCTTGTTTGCCCGGATCCAGCCGAGGAGTTCGGGGCCGGCGTCGTCGAAGGCGGCGTCCACCACCATACCACGCACGGCGAAACAGCTCACGGAGTAGCCCGCCCTCCGGCTGCGCCAAGTGGAGAAGTGCAGACGGGTCACATCGTCGTGCCGTTCAATCCGCAGCAACCCAACTCCTTGTAGTTCAACGGTTTGCAGCGCCAGTGATTCGCTGGTATCTTACAATCATAACGTGGCGCCCGGACTTGATGACACGAGCCGGGCGTCGCGTTTTTTCTGTCAATCTGCCGGGACCGCACCGATGATCGAAGCGCTGAAAGCAAAGCTCAACGAAGAGGCCGACAAACTGCGCCTCGAACTCAACGTGACGCTGCCCGCGGAAATTCGGCGCGCGGTGGAGATGGGCGACCTGCGCGAGAACTCGGAGTACAAGGCCGCGCTCGAACGCCAGCGACTGGTGAAGGCGCGGCTGGGTCAACTCGGAGAGCGTCTCGCGAAGTTGCAGACCATTGATCTCGAGCAGATCGCCAGGGACGCCGTCGGTCTCGGGTCGAAGATCGTCGTGTTCGATCAGGAAACGAAGGTCGAGGAGACGTACCACCTCGTTTTCGGTGATGCGCTGGAACTCGAAGACCACCACGTGACCATGTCGTCGCCCATCGGCCGTTCAATGCTCGGCAAGAAAGTGGGCGATCTGGTGCTGCTCAAGCTGCCGGCTCGCACGCGCAAACTGACGATCAAGACGCTCATCACGATTCACGACGCGACACCGGACGATTTGGGCTGACGCGGGCCAGCGCCGGCTAATCGCCGGGGCTGCGTTCAGGGGTCGATATCAAAGAGTCGCGCCGCCTCGGCGCGATACATCTCGACCTGCCGTGCGCATTCGCCGGCATCCCAGCCCATGTGCCGCGCGATGGCGCCGGCGACACGCGCCGCCTGTGGGATTCCATGATCGCGCGACGCGAACGCGACCTTGGTGCGCCGCACCAGAATGTCCGTGAGCGTGCAGGCCATTTCGTGTTCCACGGCGTTAGTGGCGTCGCTCAGGGTCCACTGCTGGCCCTCGAGGATGGGCTCAAACAGCAAACCAAACACGGGCTGGCGGCGAGCGCCCGGCAGGACTCGCTCAGCCGTTGTGCATCGCGCCGCGGTCTTGCCCACACGTCGCGCAACAAGGTTGGTGACCTGTTCTGCGATTTCGCGGTATGTGGTGAGCTTGCCACCCGAAATGGCCACCACGCCCTTGGGCCCCGTGGTGATCTCGTGCTCGCGCGACGCCGACGCCGGATCGCCGCTGTTGCCGCTGGAGACCAGCGGGCGAATACCCGCCCACGCGGCGATGACATCGCGCGGGCCGAGTGCGGCGCCCGGGAAGAACCCGTTGACGGAATCGAGGAGGTACTGCACATCGGCCCGACTGGCGCGCACCTGGTCAGGATGCGCATCGGTGGCTGTGTCCGTGGTGCCGACGATGGTTTGCTCGCCGGCAGGAAGACAAAACATCACGCGGCCATCCACCGGCGAAAGCATCGTGACTGCCGCGCGGTTGCCCACCCGATGTGCAGGAACCGAGATGTGCACGCCCTTCGTCCCGAGGACTGCTGGCGTGGAGTGGGGATCCTCCATCCGGCGAATGGAGTCTGTCCACGGCCCTGTTGCGTTGACGACCACGCGCGCACGCACGGTCACGCAGTGATTCGTGAGGCCGTCAGTCACGATGGCACCCGTGATGCGCATGTCGGACTCCGTCAGGCGTTCAACCGTGGCGTGGTTGAGCGCGACGGCGCCTGCCTCGCGTGCATCAAGCACGTTGGCGAGTGTGAGCGCGGAGTCGTCCGTGGCAGCGTCCCAATAACTGGCGCCGCCGAGGAGGTCGTCGGCCTTGAGTGCCGGTTCGGCGTCGAGGACGCCGGCGCGCGAGAGGCCCGAGTGGCGGCCCACGTTGCGGAAGAGCGCGAGCATGTCGTACAGCGCGAGCCCGGCTCGCACCTTCCAGCGCGGGATCCGCGCGCCGCGATACACGGGCCAGGTGAACCGGAGCGGGCGCACGAGATGCGATGCGTTGCGGAGCAGTGCGCGACGCTCCCGGCTCGCTTCGAACACCAGTTTCAGGTAACCGTGCTCCAGATAACGCACGCCACCGTGAATGAGGCGCGAAGATTTACTCGAGGTGCCGGCGGCGAAGTCGTCCTGCTCAATGAGTGCCACGGTCAGGCCCCGGAGCGCCGCGTCTCGGGCGATGCCGGCGCCGGTGATCCCGCCGCCAACGACCAGCACGTCAAAGGCGTCCGCGCCGAGCTGCGCGAGCGCGGTCTCGCGCCACGAAATGGCCGGTTGCTCAGCCAGCGACGGCTTCCTCGGCCAGGCCGCGGGCCACCGCGACGACGAGGGCAAGCGCTGCGGCGGTCGAAAGCATGGCTGGCGCAATGAAGAAGTCGCGCCAGGACAGCCACGCGATGCCGAATGTGGCGAGGCAGACAGCCGCGCCGAGGCGCATGGCCCAGAGGCGATTAGCCCGGTGCAACGCACCCAACTGCCAGCATAAGACCGTGAGCAGCATGAGGTTCAACGAGAGGAGCCAACCCAGCCCTTCATAGAAATCGAGGTGGCTGCGTGTGGCGCCCATGACGTCAAAGGTGTACGCCCCAAGCTGCTTGAGCACGGCCTCTTCCTCGGGTCCGCGGATGGCACCCGACGCAGCTCCGGCCGTGTGGCCGAAGGTAAAAATGGCGTACGCAATTGCGGCAATCCGGTACCAGAGCGTCGGTGAGCGCACCACAGTCCTCCGTTGAGGCCGAGCGAATGATGGCAACCCGGCTGTCCGGGGGGCAAATTCAATGAATGACGTCTCCTGTCTACCCGCGTCGCGTTGCCATCGTCGGTGGCGTCCGAACTCCATTTGCCAGGGCGGGGACGGTGCTCAAGGATGAGAGCGCTATTGAGCTCGGAAAAGTCGCTGTACGTGAGTTGATACACCGCACTGGGGTTGATCCGAAGTCCGTGGAGTTGCTGGTGTTCGGCACGGTGATCCCCTCGGTGCTGGCGCCCAACATCGCGCGCGAAGTGGCACTGATGCCGCTGCTGCCAAAGGGTGTGCAGGCATGGAGCGTGGGGCGTGCCTGCGCGTCGGCCAACCAGGCCATCACGGACGCGGCGGACCAGATCGCGATTGGACATGCCGATGTGGCGATCGCCGGAGGAGCCGAGGCGCTCTCGAACGTGCCCATTCTGCACTCGCGCGGGTTTTCGAGTGCGCTGGTGGCTGCCTCCAAGGCCAAGACGCTGGGCAAGCGGCTGGCGGCGCTCGCGGCGATTCGGCCGCGCGACCTGATTCCGATCACGCCGGCAATTGCGGAGCCGACGACAGGTGAATCGATGGGGCAGTCGGCGGACAAGATGGCAAAGATCAACGGGATCTCGCGCGCCGATCAGGACGCGCTGGCCCTGGCCTCGCACAAGAACGCGGCCGCGGGCACGGCCGATGGCCGGCTGACGGCCGAGATCGTGCCGATGAACACGGGCCGGAACTTTGAGCAGGTGATTGCGAGCGACAACGGTGTGCGCGCAGACACGTCATTGGAGCAGCTCGCGGCGCTACGGCCGGTATTTGATCGCAAGTACGGCACGGTGACCGCGGGGAACGCCTCACCACTGACGGATGGCGGAGCCGCCGTGTTGCTGATGAGCGAGGAGCGGGCCAAGGCACTGGGATTCACTCCGCTGGCGTACATTCGCAGTTACGCCTACGCGGCGCTGGATCCGGGCGAGCAGTTGCTGCAGGCGCCGGTGCTGGCGGCGCCCATCGCACTCAAGCGCGCGGGGCTTTCGCTCAAGGACATCGATCTGGTGGAGATGCATGAGGCGTTCGCGGCCCAGGTGCTCTCCAATCTTCGCGGGTTCGAGTCAAGAGAGTGGGCCGCGCGCGCGGGGTTCAGCGCGCCGGTGGGCGAGGTGGACCGCGGCAAGTTGAATGTGATGGGTGGATCGGT
>JARIET010000155.1 GCA_031127185.1 Gemmatimonadota bacterium
CGTGACCGCCGAGGACGTTGGAGCGGCGGCTGGACTCTCGCCGTACGAAGTGCTCACTAGCCTCCGCGCCCGCGCGCCGCGCGAGTACCACCGATGACCGTGAACCGTAAACTGTCAACCGTCAGCTCGTGGTTGTCGTTCGCATGACTCGCCGAGCCGCAATCCTGGTATTGGACGGTGTCGGCATCGGCGCTGCGCACGATGCCGCGCTCTACGGCGACGTGGGGAGCAACACGCTCGGCAACATCGCGAAAGCGGTGGGCGGGCTGAACCTTCCGAATCTGGAAGCGGCGGGACTAGGGCGGATCGCTGAACTGCTCGGTGTGCGGCAGGTGCCGAACCCGACGGCAGCGTACGGACTTCTCGAACCGCACTCCGCCGGCAAGGACAGCACCACCGGTCACTGGGAGCTCGCGGGTGTTCAGTTGGACAAGCCGTTTCCGACGTACCCGCGCGGATTTCCGCAGGAAGTCATCGATGAGTTTGCGAAGCGCACCGGCCGCGTGGTCATCGGCAATGTTGTCGGCAGTGGCACGGACCTCATAGCCAAATACGGGATCGAGCATCAGCGATCGGGTGCCTGGATCGTCTACACCTCGGCCGACTCGGTCTTCCAGGTGGCCGCGCACGAATCGGTCATCCCCCTGGCGGAGTTGTACGAAGCCTGCGCCACGGCGCGGCAGATGCTGGTGGCACCCCACAACGTGTCCCGCGTGATCGCCCGGCCTTTTGCCGGTCCGCCGGGCTCGTTTCGCCGCACGGCCAACCGGCGCGACTTCTCCGTGGAGCCCACGGCCCCGACGCTCGTTGACGCGATTGCCGCCGCCGGGATCGCCCGCACGGGCGTCGGGAAGGTAGATGATCTGTTCGCCCAGCGGGGCCTCGTGGGCGGGCATACCTCCGGGAACGCCGAGGGCGTCACACGCCTGAAGGAGTGGCTGAACTCCGGAAGTGGGTTCCTGTTCGGCAACCTTGTAGATTTCGACCAATTGTATGGGCACCGGAACGACGTTCCGGGGTTCTATAAGGCGTTGCGGGACTTTGACGCCGTTCTTCCGGCGATCACCGCCGCCCTGAGAGAGGACGACCTGCTGTTCATTACTGCCGATCACGGCAACGACCCTACAACGGCTTCGACGGACCATGCCCGCGAAAACGTGCCCCTGCTGGGGTTCGGACCGCTGGTGCATCCGGTCGCAATTGGCCGCCGCGATACGTTCGCCGATTTGGGTGCGACGGTAGCCGAGTGGCTGGGGCTGTCGTACCGCGGATCTGGGAGATCCTTCCTGCCATTGGTACTTGGGCGATGAGCGCTCCCGATGCTATCGATGCCCTCCGCACCGCTGCCAGCGCGGCGATGCGCTGCGCGTATGCGCCGTACTCCGGCTTTCGGGTCGGTGCAGCATTGCGCGGGTCGGATGGCGCGATCTACGCGGGATGCAACGTCGAGAACTCGTCATATCCGGCCGGGAGCTGCGCCGAGCGGAATGCACTCGGTGCAGCTGTGCACGCTGGGTGCCGCGAGTTCACGGCCGTGGTGATCGTTACCGAGGCGGCGACGCCCACACCTCCGTGCGGAATCTGCCGACAGGCCTTGGTCGAGTTTGCGCCTGGGCTCGCTGTTGCGAGTTATGCGGCCAACGGCGCACACGCGTCGTGGTCGCTGGCCGAACTGCTGCCGGCGCCATTTACCGGCAACTCACTGAGGAGCACAACGTGAATCCCCCAGTGAATACGCGCACCCTGCGTCGAACGGTTGTCACCACACTGTTGGTGGCCGTCGCAGCTGTTGGCGGGGCCTGCAGCGAGCAGCTCGACGGCGGCGCCACCTGCGCGTCGGCTTCGCCGCTCTGCCCGGGCCAGGCCATTGAAATTCGCGACACCATCATCGATCCGGTCATCGCATTCGACAGCACGTATAGCGGATTCCCCGGGCTCGGCGCTGAAGTGCAACTCTCGGTGGTCACCAGCCCTGAGTTTGAATCTGTCGCCGTGGTGCGGTTCGACACCCTGGTGGCGCTGTTCATTCCACCTGGCGACACCGCACAGGCGGTGCAGTATGTGGATTCGGCGCTCGTGAAAATGGTTGTCAATATCGCCCGCGCCCAGGTTCCGGACAGCGTGCGGATTGACGTGTTCGACGTGGGCGACAGCACCGTGAGTGACGACACGGCACAAGCGCCTGCGTTGGCGCGACTGGTGCCGCGGTGGCGCATCGGCTCCAAGGTGTTCGCCAAAGCGGCACTTGTTGACTCCATCCTGATGCCGCTCAGTGACTCCGCAATTCTCGCGCGTCTCAAGGACAGCACACAGGGTCAGCCGCGACTTCGCATCGCCGTTCGCGCCCAGGACGCTTCCGGCGCCAACGCCCCGGTGGTGATGCGTTTCGGTTCCGTAGAGAGCGGAGACGCCATGCAGCTGCGCTACCGCCCCAAGAACGACACGGGGGTGCGCTTGATCGCGATTGTGCCGGCCTCGGCCGGACCGGTCACGCGGGTGGATATCCAGCGTGACCTGATGGACTACACGATGGTGACACGCAATACCCTGCCCGAACTGCCGGGTACCATTACGCTGGGTGGCATACCGGGGCGGCGCGCGTATCTGCGATTTGACGTTCCTCGTCGCATCACCGATTCAACAACGGTCGTGCGAGCGACGCTACGATTGACGCAGGTGGCGTATCCGGTGGGCGGCCCGTCCGACACCGTGGTTGTGCACCCGCATATCGTGCTCGCCGGCGCCAATGTCCCGGATAACCGGCGCGCGTCCACGCTCATTGGCGGAGCAGGGTTTGTGATCAGCGACTCATTGATCGTGACGCCGAACGGGGAAGGGCAGCGCACGGTAGAGATGTACGCGCTGGTCCGGTCGTGGGCGGCGCAGGCGACAAGCAGCGCGGCACCGCCGCGCGCCATTGTGCTCGCGGTGACGGACGAGGGCTTGTTGCCGCGAATTGTTTCGTTCCGCGGGTCAACCGCTGGCTCGGGACTGCGGCCGAGTATGCGCATTACCTACATTCCCAAAACCGGATTCGGGATTCCGTGATGCCCATGCCTGCGCAGGTCCGGCGACCCGTCCTCGGGACGTTCGCGTTGCTGCTCGTGGCGGGGGCACCTCCCGCAGCCGCACAGGGGGCGCTCAGCCTCCAGGGCTTCGGATATCCGGTCGGTGGCCAAAGCACGCGGTCACTCGGCGTCGGCACTTCCATCGCCGACCTCGATCCACAGTCGCCGGTCAATCCTGCGGCGGTGGTGATGAACGCGCGGGCACAGGGTTACTTCCAGTACGAGCCGGAGTTCCGTTCGGTACGTGCCGGCGGCGTGGTGGCCGATACCCGAACCTCGCGTTTCCCGTTATTCATGATCAGCGGACGCCAACGCAGCGTCACGATGTCGCTGTCGTTCTCGTCGTTCATGGATCGCACCTGGGCCAACAGCTATGCAGACACGCAGACGGTGGGTGCTGAGCGGATCGCATCCACCGTTCTGACGCAAAGCGAAGGGGGAATCGCCGATGCGCGGTTCGCCGCGGCGTACTCGCTCAACGAAAAAGTCCACTTTGGCCTCGGTCTCCACGCGTTTCCAGGGCGGAATCGGGTGTCGTTTGGCCGTGCGTTCGCCGACTCGGCGAAGGCCGGTGCCTTCTCGCTCAGCGACAGTTACAACTTCAGCGGTTCGGCACTTTCACTCGGAGCGCTGGTCACCCCAACTCTTCACCTCATCATTGGCGGTGACCTGCGTTTTGGCGGTCCGCTCCAGATGCGTCTCGGAGACAGCACGATGGTGGGAGAAGGCAGCATTCCGTTTCGCGCCGGCCTCACGGCCACCTACGATGGTATCCCAGGGTCCGTGCTCAGCGCGCGCGTTGGCGTGGATCGCTGGACCGATCTGGCGGGGCTCGGGAGCGCGTCGCTCGGGCTCGCCGATGCGACAGACATGGCCGTGGGCGCAGAAATTGTCGGCCCGCGATTCGGATCGAGCGCAGTCCTGTTCCGCACGGGCTTCCGCTCGCGGGGTCTGCCGTTTTCGTATGGGACAGACGACGTGCGGGAAAAGGCGTTTTCCGGCGGGATCGGCCTGCCAGTCCTGGCCGGCCGCGCGACGCTGGACCTTGCCGTGCTGCGCGCGTCCCGCACAGCCGGCGCCGTTACTGAAAAGGCGTGGGTGATCAGTCTCGGAGTCGGGATTCGGCCGCAATAGCCGAGGTCAGGGACGCCATGCCCCATGCACCCTTCCACTGGTCGCCTGAGCATCGCGTGAGCGCCGCATGACGGCGGGACCGGCGCAGGACGTCGCCGGCGCGCCGCTTATCCTGGTCGCGGACGACGCCGAAGCCAACATTGAGCTGTTGATCGACCAGCTCGCCGGGCTTGGCTTCCGAGCGGTCGTTGCCCGCGATGCGCCATCGGCGATTGCGGCCGCGTTGGAGCACCGCCCCGCGCTCGCCATCCTGGACGTGTCCATGCCGGCAGGCGATCTCGGCGTTCCTGATCGCGATGCGGGGTTCGAAGTCTGCCGCCGGATCAAGCGCGATCCCAGAACTGCGCGCATCCCTGTCGTGTTCGTTACGGCGCTGAGCGACACATCCGATCGCGTGAAGGCGATTGAGGCCGGCGGTGATGACTTCCTGAACAAGCCGTATCATCGGCTCGTGCTCAATGCGCGCATTCAGTCGTTGCTCAAGTTGAAGGGCGCGACCGACGCGCTGGAGGAGAGTCTCAAGCGGCTGCGTGAAATGCAAAAAGTGCGCGACGACTTGATGAAGATGATCGTGCACGACCTCAAGGCACCGCTCACGTCCATCCTGGCCACGCTGGAGATGATGCGCGACGGCGATTTCGGCGAATTCACGGATCGCCAGGCTCGCGCGCTCAACGACGCTGAGGGGAAGGCCGAAGACCTGCTCGGCCTGATTGAAGACCTGCTCGAGGTGGCGAGAATCGAGGAGCGCACGTTGCCACTGCAGCCCGAGCAGATCGCGCCGGCGGCGCTGCTGTCCGAGATCGTCTACGACTGGCAACTCCGCTTCAAGCAGGAAGGCGCGACCGCCGGCGTTGAAGTCGCCGACGATGCGCCCGTCATTACGGCCGACAAGGCGCTCATCAAGCGCGTGCTCAGCAATCTCGTGCAGAATGCCGTGAACCACTCGCCAGGACCCGTGACGCTCAAGTTGGCCGCGCGTGGCGATCCGAAAGGGATTTTGTTCACCGTCAGTGACAACGGCCCGGGAATCCCGGCCGCGTATCAGGAAATCATCTTCCGGAAATTCGAGCAGGTGCAGGCACAGCATGCGCCGCGCGTGCGCAGTTCCGGGTTGGGGCTCACGTTTTGCCGGCTGGCCGTGGAGTCACACGGCGGCCGGATCTGGGTGACCAGCACAGAGGGCGAGGGGAGCACCTTCTACATCCAGCTGCCCCCGGAACCGGTGGCGCTGCCAAAACCCACGGGCCGGACGTCTGAGTTCGCCGTGCCTCCCTCCGTGAACCGCCTACCGTAAGCCGTCCACCGTGAACTCGCTCTTGTAGTTTTCTGCAACCAATGCCGTCAGTCTATCTCGAGACCTATGGTTGTCAGATGAATGTCGCGGACTCCGAGCTGATGCTCGGCAAGCTCGCGGCCGCCGGGTATTCGCACACGCAGAATCCCGAAGGGGCCGACGTTATCCTCGTGAATACCTGTGCCGTGCGGGACAATGCCGAGCAGCGTGTGCTCGGGCGGCTTGGGGAACTCCGCCGGCATATGCACCGCGACACGGTGCTTGGCGTCACCGGGTGCATGGCGCAACGCCTCGGATCACGGATTCTCGATGCGAACTCGCGGGTGTCGCTGGTCGTGGGCCCCGATGCGTATCGCGCGCTGCCGGAGCTGATCGACGGCGCACGTCGTGGGGAACGGTTCACCGCCACTGATTTTGACCTCGAAGAGCACTACGACGATTTTCAGGCGCGCCGGTTCGAGGGGGTGAAGGCCTGGATCCCGGTGCAGCGCGGCTGCGACTACCGCTGCACCTATTGCATCGTGCCGTACACCCGTGGCTCAGAGCGGAGCCGCGCGATGGCGGATGTCGTGCGCGAGACGCGCGAAGTGGTGGAGCAGGGGCTCACCGAAGTGGTGTTGCTCGGGCAAACGGTGAACTCCTGGAACGATGGGTCTGGCGACTTCGGCGACCTGCTCCGCGCGGTCGGAGCGGTCGAAGGCATTCGGCGCGTGCGTTATACGAGTCCGCATCCGAATGACTTCACCGATTCCGTCATTGCGGCAATGGCAGAGGTGGAGACGGTCTGCGAACACGTGCATTTACCCATGCAGTCGGGCTCGAGCGCCATGCTGAAGCGAATGCTGCGTCGGTACACGCGCGACGGCTACCTGGACTGTGTGGCCCGCATGCGCTCGGCGATTCCCGACCTGAGCATCACCACGGACATCATCGTCGGGTTCCCGGGCGAGACCGATGCGGAATTCGCTGAGACACTTTCGCTGGTGCGAGCAGTCGGCTTCGATGATGCGTTCACCTTCAAGTTCTCGCCGCGTGAGGGGACGCCGGCCACGCGTCTCCCCGCAGAGCTGACCGTTCCCGAAGAGGTCGTGGACGCGCGCTACGAGGAACTGCTCGCGCTGGTGCGCGCAATCGCTCGCTCGCGCAACATGGCGCGGCTGGGTCAGCGCCGCGAAGTGTTGGTGGAGAAGGCGGCGCGGAAGGGCGGGGACCTGCTGCAGGCGCGCTCCCGCGACTTCAGGACCGTGATGGTGCCGGCTGAGGCAGCGGCAATCGGCGACTATCTCACGGTGGAGCTGACGGGCACGACGGGCTCGACGTTCACCGGAACGCCCGTCGTCGAACGGGCGCACCTGCCATTGGCGAATTGATTGGTGACGCAATGAATTGATGACGGGTGGAGGGCTACGGCCCTCCACCTTGCCGGGACTCACAGCCCGGGTCCCGTGCCACTCATCTCGCTGGCCGTCATTGCGTA
>JARIET010000156.1 GCA_031127185.1 Gemmatimonadota bacterium
GATGCGCACATTTGTTACACGATGGGCACACCGGTGGGGTCACGGCGGGGAACGGCGGGACGAGGGGGGACGAGGGGGGACGGGCCCCGCGCGACAGGCTTAGCGGCCGGCCGCGAGTTCGAGTAGCGCCGCCGAGGTCCAGATCCGGTCCCTTCTCTGGCCCGTGAGTTCCGTGGCGTAGCCGGCGGCTTCCAGGCGCTCGATGGCGCTCCCTACCGTAGGCGGGGTGAGGCCGAGCCCGGACGAGGCTTCCTTGATTGTGAAAGTCGAGTACGAATGAAGCCAGGTGAGTACGTCGGTGTCGGTTGCGCCGACTCGAGGTTGTTCGCGCACGGCTGCGCGCTCCGCCTGCATGCGCGTGTGCATGGCATCGAGCGCTCGCGAGATATCCGTCGCTTCGCTGGTGAGCATCGTGCACCAGGCGATGGTCCATTCATCCCAGAGCCCAGAGCGCTCGGCGGCCACGGCAGCGCTCCGTGCGGCGGCATCGAGGCGAGTCGGCGCGAGCCACGGAGCGGAAACGAGTCCAGCGCGGGCGAGAATGAGTGCGGTAGCAAGAGCGGCGGCGCGCTGTGCGCTGGGCGACGCTGGAGCTGGCGCGACGACTGACCCGGCGACGGTGGCGGCACGCTCGATTGTCGCCTGCACGGTGTCGCCTTCGGCAAGCGCATTGGTGAGCCGCGCCGTTGCCGGCTCGCCGAGTTCGGTTGTGAGTCCGGCACGTTCGAGCGCCGCAATGATCAGGTCGCCGAGCGGCCCACTCGCTTCGTCGAAGAGGCGCAGCGCAGAGAGGTGGCTCGCGGCGTCTTGCACAACGCTCGGTGCAGGCGACAGCAGCAGATCTGCGGCCACCGAAGCAGGGGTGTTCGTAGCCCGAATCGCGTGCCGCCGACCGAGTGCCGCGACCACAGCTGATGCGGCCGAAGCGGTTACTCCAGCCAGGCGCCCGACCGCCCAGGCGGCGGATTCGAGAGATTGGGACGGTGTTGCCATTATCGAGCGACCTGATGTTTCATTTATACAAATATAGATGCCTATTTTTGTTTTACAATATGCAGCCTGTCGAATGTTTAATGACAGACGGACGTACACCGGTCTCAGGCGGTTGTACGTTATTCTATTCAGATAGCATTGTTTTTACTTAAATGGCACTTGTGTCCATGACTTCGCCGCTCTGGCGCCAGACGCCGCCAACCGGCACCTTGTGGATCGCACATGAACGCCATCTATAAGGCACCTTCGTCTCCGGCCCACGCGGCTCAGCTACTCACCGAGCCGGGCGCCCGACCCCTTGCAGGCGGCACCGACTTGCTCGGCACACTGGAAACCGGGCTCGAAACCGCCTCGTCCCTCGTCGACCTCACCAAAGTCGGCGAGTTCGCCGCCATCGAAACGCTCCCCGACGGCGGGCTCCGCATCGGCGGGTCAGTGCGGCTCGAGACAATCGCCACTGATGCGGACATCGCGACCCGGTTCAAGGTGCTCGCGCTGGCTGCGGCCAGTGTAGGCACTCCCGCGCTCCGCGCGATGGGCACCATCGCCGGCAACCTCTGCCAACGTCCGCGCTGCTGGTATCTGCGCTCCCACTTTCGGTGCATGAAGAACGGCGGCGACGGCTGCCCCGCGGTGGAAGGCGAAAACCAGTATCACGCCATCCTGGGCAGCGGTCCCTGCCACGCCGCACATCCGTCCGACGTCGCAGTCGCGTTGCTCGCACTCGACGCAGCCGTGGTCGTGCGCGGCCCGGCGGGCACGCGCCGCACATCCATCACCGAACTCTACGCCAACGCGACGAGCGACCCACACTCTGAGGTCACTCTCGCCGCCGGCGAGTTCATCGAAGTGATCGAACTACCTGCGGCGAGTGCCGGTGGCGCGCAAGAATGGGTGAAGCTGATGCAGCGCGGCGCATGGGATTTTGCGACGGTCTCGCTTGCTGCGGTGCGACGAGTGGATGGAGACGTTCGCCTTGCACTCGGCGGCGTGGCGCCGATGCCCTGGCTCGTGAATCCGTCCGTGGGCGAAGACGTCGCCAGTGGTGAGCTCGACGAAGACAGCGCCGACGCGTTGGCCGCGCGCGCGTTGCACGACGCAAAACCGCTGGCAAAGAACGCATACAAGATGCAGCAGGCCGCCGCGCTACTCACACGCGCCATGCGCGTGCTTTCGCGCACGTAAGCACCCTCAGACACACACCATGCCAGCCGAGCGTGTATTTCCCGTCGCCGCAGTTATCCTCGGTGCCGGCGCGGGAACCCGGTTCGGCGAGCCGAAAGCCAGCGCCAAGCTGAAGGATGGCCGGCGATTCACCGATGCGATCTGCGACACCGCACGCGACGCACAGCTCGATCCGATGATCGTAGTGGTTCCGCCAGACTTCACTCCGCCGGCTGGCGCCACGGCGGTGATGAATCCGCGCCCCGCAGGGGAGCAGATCGCCTCAGTGCGGCTTGGCATATCCCGGCTCGCAAACATGGCCTGCGTCGGCGCGATCGTATGGCCGGTGGACCACCCGTTCGTCTCGCTCGAGAGCGTGCTCGCGTTGCTCGACGCGGCGCAGCGCAGTGGAGCGCCGATCGTGCGCCCCGAGTTCAAAGGTGAGCACGGCCATCCCGTCTTCTTTCACCGCGACACGTGGCGCGACTTGCTCACCGTCAAGAACGGCGGAGCACGCGAGGTGGTGCATAGCTACGGCAAGCGCGTGGAGACGGTGGTGGTGCGTGACCGTGGGGTGCTGCGCGGGGTGAACACGCGCGAGGACCTCGAGGGGCAGTAGGGCCGAAACCGCGATTTCAATCCCTTCGTAGTTCTGGTGTGTCAAATCAGTCCTCCCACCCGGACCGCCTTTCCCCATGAAGTCCATCGCATTCCGCGCCGCGCTCGTTGCCGGCGCCATCATCGCGGCCACGCTACCCGCCTCCGCTCAAGACACCCGTCACGGCATCTCTATCGGGAATCATCCCGACGTATCGGGCATCCGCATCAACTTCCGCGATCGCGATTTGCGGCGCGTGAGCGGCGTCAATATCACCGTCTGGTCTCCGCACGAGCCCATGAGCGGCACCGTGCGCGGCGTCGCACTCGGCCTTCCGGTGACGGGCGCGGAACACATCACGGGGTTGACCACCGGCCTTTTCGGCGTGGGCGCCGCAGGGACGATGCGCGGCATCGCCATTGCCCCGCTCGGCGTTGGCTCTGGCTCGGAGTTTCACGGTATCGGGCTCGGCGGACTCGGTATTGGCTCCGGTGGTGACGTTCGCGGACTCGCCGTGGGGGGACTCGGCGTCGGCGCTGGAGGCGATCTCCGTGGGATCATTGCCGGCGGGCTCGGCGCGGGCGCAGGAGGCAATGCTCGCGGGTTGATCGTGGGCGGACTCGGTGCCGGCGTTGGCGGCGAACTGCGGGGTATCGCAATCGGTGGCATCGGAGTTGGCGCAGGTGGTGGCGGGCGCGGCGCGGCGATTGGCGGAATCGGAGCAGGCATCGGCGGCGATTTCCGCGGCCTCGTGGCGGGCGGCATTGGCGCTGGCATCGGCGGCAACTTCCGCGGTATCGGCGTGGGTGGCGTGGGTGTGGGCGTGGGCGGAAACGCGCGCGGGCTCCTGATCGGCGGCATTGGAGTTGGCGTGGGCGGCACGCTGCGCGGCACTGCCGTTGGCGGAATCGGCGTGGGCGCATCGGAACTCAATGGCCTGGCCATGAGCGTCGTGGGTGTCGGCGCGGGGCGCGCGCACGCTGTTGTGATCACATCGGGGATGCTGCGCATCGAAAAGGACGGCAGTTTCCGCGGCGTCTCCATCAACGGTGTGGGGAGCATCATCAAGGGCACGCAGCGTGGTTTGGTAATCGGCCTCGTGAACTACACACGCTCGATGGACCGCGGTATGCAGGTCGGGCTGATCAACATCATCGACGACAATCGCTCGCACCGCGTGCTGCCGATTCTGAACTGGCGCGACTAGCGGCTGGCATGCGGATGGGCGGCCTTCAGGCCGCTTTCGAACGTTTGCGCGGGGCACCTCGTAGGTTCAGAATTGGAGCTCAGTTCCCCGTTCGGAGGTTGCCCGATGCGCCGCACAGTTCTCCTCTCGCTCTTTGCCCTCGCCGGCAGTGCTGGGGCTCTCGAAGCACAGGCCAATAATCTGATCCCCACTCAGGAATTCACGGTCCCCTGGGGCCGCGAAGGACGCCCGCGCGATGCGTCCGTCTCGCCGACTGATGGCGCCATCTTCTTTGTTGGTCAGGCCGGTCAGGCGCCTACGGGCAACTACGTGGCCCGCCTCGATCCCAAGAGCGGTGCGTTCCGAAAGTACGAACTCGACCCGGGCACCAACCCCCACACCTGCCTCGTGGATTCCAAGGGCATGGTCTGGTACACGGGCAACAGGAATGGCACGCTGGGCAAGATCGATCCCAGGACGGGCGAGATCACGAAGTACGCGATTCCGGATTCCACCGTGCGTGACCCGCACACGATGGTCTTTGATCGTGACGGCAATATCTGGTTCACGGCGCAACAGACCAACGCGATCGGCTTCTTCGACATCAAGACGGAGAAGTTCCGTATTGTGAAGCCGCCGCTGCCCGCCGGCGCGCGCTCGACGAATCCGTACGGCATTGTGATGGACTCGAAGAATCGCCCCTGGTTCAATCTCTTCAACACGAACCTGATCGGCACGGTCGATCCGGTGACGTTCGAACTCATGACGTATCCGCTCGCGAGCGACAGCACGCGCAACCGCCGCATCGCCATCACCTCGGACGACAAGATCTATTACACCGACTACCGTCGCGGCCGGCTCGGCATGCTCGATCCGGCCACCGGCAAGGTGACCGACTGGGCGCTGCCGGGCGGCCCGGGTTCACTGCCGTACGGCATGATCATTGACGACCAGAATCGCGTGTGGGTGGCCGAGACGGGCTCGCAGCCCAACAAGCTGGTGGGCTTTGATCCCAAGTCGGGGCGCTTCTTTCACAACTCCGTGATTCCCGGTGAGCGCAACACCGTGCGCCACATGTTCTTCGACAAGAAGACGAAGCAGATCTGGTGGGGAATGGATTCAGGAACGATTGTGAAGCTGGACGTGAGTGGTGTGAAAGTCGCGATGTAGAGCGGCACCACTGGGAAATGCGAAGGGCCCCGGCAGCGATGCCGGGGCCCTTTATCACTCGGGCGAGTGTTAGCGCTCCTCGCCCTCAGGCGGCCGACGGAGGTCCACCGGCGGCTTGTTCGTCTCGCGCCACTTCTGAATCTCGGCCCGCGCCTGCTCGCGAGTCAGCGTTCCGGCGCGAACCTTGTCGCTCACCGAGCGTCGCTGTGTGCGCGCTTCTTCGCTGTATTTCCGAAGCGCGGTACGCTGTTCGTCGGTCAGGTTGCGGATGCGCTCGCCGGCGATCGCGCGACGCCGAACCATTCGGTCGCGCGCGAACTGTGCCCGTGGACCCGGGCCCATCTGCGGGCCACGCATTCCGGCGCTGCGCATGCCGGCGCCGCGCATGCCAGGCCGACGAAGCGGACCCTGACCCACTTGTGGGCCAAGCGCTGGGCGGCCGCCTCGCTCGAAAGCCGCGCCACCGCGTATGCCGAGTCGCGCGCGGCCCGGCGGGCCAACATCGCGACCCAGCTGACGCTCGAGCATTGCCTCGCGTCGTTCGAGAAGCCGCTCACGCTGCTCCAGTGCGCGCTCGCGCTCGGCAGTCGTACGCTCGGCGGCTGCTGGCGGCACTGGACGGCGCGGCGCACCAGCACCCCCGCCTGCCTGTGCAGTGGCCTCCGTCGCAGCGCCTGTGCTGCCGACGATGAGCCCAGCGATGGTGAGACCGCGGATGATGGAACGCATACCTACCTCCAAGTGCTTTGCGGATCCGTGAAGATCCAAGGTGCTTCGCGCCGTTCGAGAGTGGTGTGGCGCGTCATCGAGTCTGACTGATTGGACCAACGAGTGTTAAGCAATCGGCACCCGCTGAACGGTTCGACAGCCCGCTCTATTGAAGGGATAAGAACCCGTGCGCAGATCGCTTGAACAACCGACCCTGCAAACCGCTGTGGCGCATTGGGTTACGGACTCGATTCGGGAACCGGACAAAGCGTCGCAAGTGTAAGACCAGCATTGATTTAGGCCTTATATCCGAGTAAATTGCTTCCCATGAGTTCGTCCATCGAAACACTCGTCAACCGCGAGTACCAATACGGCTTTGTGACCGACGTAGACTCGGACACTATTGCCCCCGGTTTGAACGAGGACGTCATACGCCTGATCAGCGGAAAAAAGAACGAACCGGAGTGGCTGCTCGAGTGGCGCCTCAAGGCGTTCCGGCATTGGCTCAAGATGACTGAGCCACACTGGCCCAACGTCAAGTACAACCCCATCGACTATCAAGGCGCACGCTACTACTCGGCGCCCAAGAGCGTGAAGCCGCTGCAGTCGCTCGACGAAGTGGATCCGGAGTTGCTCGCGACGTACAAAAAACTCGGCATCTCGCTCACGGAGCAGAAAATGCTCGCGGGCGTGGCCGTGGATGCGATCTTCGATTCCGTGTCGGTCGGTACCACGATGAAGACGGAGCTCTCGAAGCACGGCATCGTCTTCTGTTCGTTCGGCGAGGCGGTGCACAGTCACGGTGACCTGATCCAGCAGTACCTCGGATCCGTGGTGCCGTACAGCGACAATTTCTTTGCCGCGCTCAACTCCGCCGTGTTCAGCGACGGCTCGTTCTGCTACATCCCCAAGGGCGTGAAGTGCCCAATGGAGTTGTCCACGTACTTCCGCATCAATGCCGCGGACACGGGGCAGTTCGAGCGCACGCTCATTGTGGCCGACGAAGGCGCGACGGTGAGCTACCTGGAAGGGTGCACGGCGCCGAAGCGCTCCACCAACCAGTTACACGCCGCGGTGGTGGAGCTCGTGGCACTGGACCGCGCGAGCATCAAGTACAGTACAGTGCAGAACTGGTACGCCGGCG
>JARIET010000157.1 GCA_031127185.1 Gemmatimonadota bacterium
GTGCTCTGCCCATAGGTGTCTGCGGCGAGGAAAGGGGCAATCGCCAGAGCGGCGATCGGAGTCATTTGGCGAGTCGTCAGGATGCGCATCCCACGAATATGCATGCGGAAGGGCGCCGGAATTAACACCCCGAGTGCGGTGTCGTCGCACAGGCATGCGACACGCACACAAGCTCCTTTGGATTGCCGCCGCCGCGCTCGCGTGTGGCTCCTCATCGACCTCTCCGGTCGCCACCACCGCTGAGACGCCGGCGACGCCGGCAGGCTCCACCAACCCGCCTGCAACGCCCGCAGGTGTGGTCGTTCTCGCGAATCCCAACCCGTCGCAGCCGGCAACGGTGGGCACTGCGTTTGCCTACGACGCCACCGCGGGCGGCACGACATTTCGCGACAACCGTGGCTCCGGGCTGACCTACACCGTCTCACTGTCGCCGGTCGGAAGCGGACTGAGCGTCGCGAACGGTCGGGTCATGGGGACACCTGCCACTCCCGGGCTCGTGACGGTGGTCATCACGGCAACCGACGCGGGGCAGGCGACTGCATCGGACACGTTCGATATCATTTCGTTCGCAAGCGGACTCTCGGCGCCCCTGCTTGATGCGTCGTTCCGGTATTCGGATGCGGACGGCAATGTGCCCGGGCATTTCACCAATGGAAACGGTGGCCCCGGGGGGCTCGTTTCGACGCAGGACAACACGCCGGCTACGAACCCGATCACCAACGCCGGCGCCGCGCTCGGGCGCGCGCTGTTCTATGACCCGCGGCTGTCGGGCAACGATCTCGTGTCCTGCGCGTCGTGTCATCAACAGTCGAGCGGTTTTGCCGACACGGCCCGGCTCAGCACCGGATTTCGCGGTGGGCTCACCGGGCGCCACTCGATGGCGTTGACCAACGCACGCTATTACGGCCGCGGACGGTTCTTCTGGGACGAGCGCGCAGCCACGCTCGAAGACCAGGTGTTGCGGCCCATTCAGGACACCGTCGAGATGGGGATGACACTCGACCAGTTGGAGAAAAAGCTCGCGCTGACCGACTACTATCCGGTGCTCTTTTCTGCGGCGTTCGGGACGCCGATGATCACGCGCGATCGCATCTCCCTCGCGCTTGCGCAGTTCGTGCGTTCGCTGGTGTCGGGCCGTTCCAGGTTTGACCAGGCGGCGGCGGCCGGTCCGACAGCGTTTGCCACCGTACTGACCGCCATCGAGGACCGCGGGCGCGACGTGTTTGCGCAGGTAGGCTGCGCACGTTGTCATGCCACCTTTGCGCAGCTTGCGGACGACACGCACAACACCGGACTCGACTTCGCCGTCACCGATGTCGGGGCAGGGAACGGCCGCTTCAAGTCGCCCTCGCTGCGAAACGTGGGCGTGCGCGGCCGCTTCATGCATGACGGCCGCTTCAGCTCGCTCGCGGAGGTCGTGGAGTTCTATGACAATGGCGTGCGCAATAATCCCAACCTCGACCAACGCCTGCGTGGGCCAGGCGGGCAGCCGCAGCGCCTGAATCTTTCGGCAGACGACAAGGCTGCATTGGTGGCCTTCCTCAACACGCTCACAGACCCGACATTCCTAACCGACACGCGCTTTTCGAATCCATTCCCGCGTTGAACGGAGGCTGTGATGTCGCCTGCTCGAGGCGTCTCTCGTCGCGACTTTACCCGGCTTGCCGCCGGGGCCGTGGCTGCTGGCTCGCTGCCGCCTGGAGCGTACCGATCACTCCAGGAGCACCTCGCGGCATCGGAATGGCCGGGTTATGCGAATGCGATGGTGCTCGATTTCCTCGCCAGCCCCGGGCCGTTCAACACGCCGATCACCGTGCCGCAACTGACGCCGGAGATGGTGGTGAACGCTCAGGCGTCGGGGATCACCGGCGTGAACCTGACGATTGGTGGGCGCACGCCGGATGAGGTTGACGCGACCATCGCCAAGTGGGCACGGGAAGTGGCGGGGCATCCGACGGTGTTTGCCAATATTCGGTCGGTCACGGATCTGCGCGCAGCGAAATCATCGAAACGCTTCGGGCTGATCTACGGGTTTCAGGACACGGTGGCGATCGGTGACGACATCGCGCGGGTGAAGCGGTACCACGACGCGGGTGTTCGGATCGTGCAGCTGACGTACAATGTCCGGAACCTCGTCGGTGATGGATGCCTTCAGCCGGAGAATGCTGGCCTCACGCCGTTCGGACGCCAGGTGGTGGCAGAGCTCAACCGGCTCGGAATGATTGTCGACACGGGGCATACGGGTGAGCAGTCCACGCTGGATGCCATCGAGGTGTCGGCAAAACCCATCGCCATCAGTCATTCGGCCTGTCGCGCGGTGGCGGATCGGCCGCGCAGCAAGCGCGATCATGTCATCAGGAAGATGGCGGACAAGGGCGGCGTGATCGGCATCTACATGATGCCCTTCCTCACGATGGGTGCGGCGCCGACCAGCGTCGATCTCATCAAGCACATTGAACACGCGATCAACGTTGCCGGCGAAGATCACGTTGGCATTGGCAGCGACCTCTCCACGACTCCGCACGTGGTGGACGCCGAGTACATGCGTGTCCATCGCACGTTTGTCGAAGGGCGCCAGCGCGCCGGAGTCGCTGCGCCGGGCGAAGACCCTGCAGTGCCGATGTTCGTCACCGACCTCAACTCACCGCGGCGCATGGAGATGATCGCCGAGAAGCTGGCTGCGCGCGGGCATTCGAGCGCACGAATTGAGAAAGTGATTGGCGCGAACTTTGCGCGGCTATGTAGAGATGTATGGGGCGAATGACGGGGAACTGCGGGACGTAGGGGGACGTAAGGGGACGTAAGGGGACGTAGGGGGACGTGGGGGGAAGCGCAGCTCAGCGCGCGGCCAGGTATCCCGCGCCGCACACCACGGCCGTGAGCGCCGTGCCCCAGGCGAGATCCACGAGGACGACGCGAAGCGGGAAATCGCGGATCAGGGCGAGGCTGGTTAAGTCGTAGGTCGCGTACGCCGCCAGCCCAAAGAACGCGCCCATTCCCAGTGCCCATTCGAGCGATTTGCGCTCGGCGGCCGGGAGCACCACAAAGACGATGATGGCAGCCAGGTATACGGCGTAGAAGAGCAGTGCAGGTACCCATCTGACATCTGGGCGGAGCAACGTGCCCATATGGCGGGCGTAGAAATCCTTGGCGATCACGCCAAGCCAGAGGAGGTCGAGCGCCAGCATGGTGGCTGCGGTGGCGGCGACGGCTTTGAGTATTGGCATCATGGAGCATTGCGGATCACGAGGATGCTGTCAATTCGGAGGGCCGTGAAATAGCTGGACACCGGTTGCCGAGCCCTGGGGGGATGCTGAACTTGGATCGTGCCCACTGGACATCTGCATTGACCGTTCTAATTGTCGGCGCGAGCGTGTTGTCCGCCGTCGGGTTCGCCGCCACCTGGCTTGTGAGCGTACGGATCAGGAACTACGGCCTGCTCGACGTGGCGTGGTCATACGGGGTGGCCGTGCTCGCGCCCATCTACGCCTTGCTGGGTGATGGTACGCCGGCGCGGCGGTGGCTCTTCGCTGCAATTGGCGCCGCGTGGAGCCTGCGGCTGGGCACGTACATCCTGGTCCGAGTGATGCGGCATCACCCCAAGGAGGATGTGCGTTACGAGTCACTGCGCCGCCGGTGGCCGGGCGCCGGGCAGTTCCTCCTGTTCTTCGAATTGCAGGCCGGGCTCGTGGTCGTTTTCTCGCTGCCGTTCCTTTTCGCTGCGCATAATGCCCAGCCGACGCTGACGCCCTGGGAAATCGCCGGTCTCGCGATCGCTGTGCTTTCCCTTCTCGGTGAAACAGCCGCCGATGCACAGCTGAAGCGCTTCAAGCGCACCGCGGCGGCCGGTGCGGTCTGCGACGTGGGACTGTGGCGGTACTCGCGCCACCCGAACTACTTCTTTGAATCGCTGTTCTGGTGGGGGGTCGCGCTTGCGGCGCTGAGTTCGCCGTGGGGCTGGATCTCCATCGCCTGCCCACTACTGATGCTCTACTTCCTGTTTCAGGTGACGGGTATTCCGCTCACTGAGGAGTACGCACTCAAGTCCAAGGGCGAGGCGTACCGCGAGTATCAGCGGACGACCAGTGCGTTTGTGCCGTGGTTCCGGAGGTCGGTGGCGGGGTAGGGAGCTGGCCGGATGTGCAAGAATTGCGGGCACAAGCGTCTCCTGTGCAGCCCGCCCAACCCGGGCGCGGCAACTGTCCTGAGACGCTCGAGGAAGCCCAGATGTATTCCGGAATCCGCAACTCCATCCTGATTGCGACTGCCGTTGCCGTGGCCACGCCGGCCGCTGCGCGGACGCAAATCGCCGCTCCAGCCCCCGCTCAACCCGCCAGCGAAGTCCGCGCCAGCGGCAACGCCACAGTCAGCGTCACGCCTGATCTCGCCGTCGTGACCATCCAGTTCTCCGCTAGCGGCAAGACCCCCGCGCTCGCCGGGCGCGCTGGCGCGGCGCGCGCCGCGGCCATCCGCAGGGCCATCGAAGCACTCGGCGTCCCCCGCGATTCCATTCCGACCAAAGGTCGCGCCGGCTGGTGGTGGGCCAACCGCTCCGAGATGCAGTTCCGCAAGGAGATGCGCGATACCATCTACGTCACCAACGATCAATTCTCCGTGCGCCTCCACGACTTCGAACTCATCGGCCGCGTGATTGACACCGCACTCGCCGAGGGCGCGCAGACGATTTCCAATGTGGAGTTCCTGGCGACCAACACGTCGGCTGCGACGATCATGGCCATCAAGCAGGCCGCGGAGCAGGCGCGGGCGTACGCTGCCGCAATCGCCGAGGCGAGCGGCCTGACGCTGGGCCGCGCGATTGACCTGTCCACCGATGCGCAGCAGATGATGTTCGGTCGGGAAGCGATGTCGTTGGGGATGGCGATGGCCAAGCAGGCCGATGCCACGGAGGTCGTAGCTCCTGAGCTCAAGGTGACGATGACCGTTCAGGGTCGCTGGGAGATGGTGGTGCCCAGGTAGGTCCTCAACGGCGGGGGCTCGCGGCGCGTTGTCCGAGGGTCGTATTCTATAGATGCAAATCTGAGAATCTCGTACCCGACCCGGAGTTGTGGATGACCGTACGCCGTCTTGCCCTCGCCGCCGCCGGCCTTGTCGCCGGCCTCGCGCTCGCCGCTCCGTCGTTCGCGCAGGGGAACAGCGCGTGGAACCCTGAGGAGGTCCTCAAGACCGAAGCGTTTGTGAAGCCGCCGGCCAACATCGAGCGCATGATCATGGCCGCGCGCACGGACATTTCGTTCACCGCGCCGAGCCCGGATCGTTCGTGGTTCCTCCGCGGCGTTGGGCCGACGCGCGGCGACATCGCTGCGTACGGAAAGGCGCATATCTGGCTTGGTGGTCTGCAGGTGGACACCAAGGCCAATCGCGCGCGCTCGGTGACGACCGAACAGACGGTAGGACTCACGCTGGTGAATCCGCGCACGGGCGCGACGAAGACGATCGAGACGCCCAAAGGTGCCAGCATTTCGTCGCAGACCTGGTCGCCGAGCGGGGCGCAGGTGGCGTACATCGCCAACTTTGACGATGCGTCGTACGCGTATGTGGCTGATATCGCGACGGGGAAGTCCGTGCAGGCGAGCAAGGCTCCGCTTCTGGCGACGCTCTACAGCAATGTCGAGTTCACTCGCGACGGCAAGTTCCTCGTAGTCGTAATCATCCCCGACGGACGCGGCGCACCGCCGACACACGGCCCGAGCGGAATCGAAGATGGTCCGCAGGTGCGCCTCACGAACTCGCGCGCCGTGCCGACGCCGGTCTATTTCAGCTTGCTGCAGGATCCGCATGAGAAGGCGATGCTCAAGTACTACACGACGGGACAGCTGGCCCTGCTCGATCCCAAAGGCAAAGCCGCACCGAAGAAGATTGGCGAACCGCGAATGATCCGCACGGTGGACGCGTCGAGCGATGGCGCGTACTTCACGGTCACTTCGATGACCGAGCCGTTCTCGTATCTGGTGCCCGTCAATGCGTTCGGGTCGGTGCGTGAGCTCTGGGATGCCGCAGGAAAGACCATCGCCACGCTGCAGACGACGCCTTTGCGCGAAGGGCCCGGCGACGATCCGGCCAATGCGGGCGGCGGCGGACGCGGCGGCGCCGGCCCGACGGCGAGTGACACGAGCAAACGGAACTTCGCGTGGAACCCGGTAGGTCCCGGACTCGTGTATGTGCAGTCGGTATTTGCTGCCGGAAATGGCGGTGCGCCTGCCGGCGGGCGAGCCGGTGCTCCTCAGGCGGGCGGACGCGGTGGTCGCGGTGGCGCCACGCCGGCACGCCCGGTGCCGACCAGCGTGCGCTACATGAACTGGATGCCGCCCTTTGGTCCCACCGACACAAAGGTGATCTACGAAGGCGGTCCGGCGCTCGGGTCGCTCGTCTACGGCACGGACAAGTCGACGCTCTTTGCCGCGGATAGTGGAACGGTCTTCGCCGTGCGCGCCGACGGGAAGCGGTTCAACCTCGGTCGCGGCGTCACGCTGGCCGGCGCCGGTGGTGGATTCGGCGGGCGCGGCGGTGGCGGTGGATTTGGGGGCGGCGCTGGCGCGGCGGACTCAACGGTTTCCGGTGGCGCGCTGGTCACACGGTCGCTCCCGGGCGGCAGCAGCTTCGTGGTGCTCGGCAAGGATGCCAAGACGGTCGCCGTCACGGGAAATCGTGCCGCCGGCGCCAACTGGACAAAGGTCGGACCGCGCGGATGGGCGGAAACGCTCGATATCGAGACGGCCGCACGCAAGCGCATCTTCGATGCGCCGGGCGATGCCTACGATCAGTTCATCGCGCCGCTCAACGATGACTTCACCGAGTACCTGTATACGCACGAATCACCGACGGTGATTCGCGATGCCTACATCCGCGACGTGGCGGCCGGCACGTCGAAGAAGATCACCAACAATGTGGACGTCGGTCCCGAAGTCTCGGGTGCGCAGG
>JARIET010000158.1 GCA_031127185.1 Gemmatimonadota bacterium
ATTCCGCTGCACTTCGCGGACTTCCACGCCGGACTTTTCGCCGACGTACTTCACCGCCTCGACGAATCCCATCCCAAGGCGCTTCTGCACGAAGTTGAAGACCGAACCCTTTTCGTGGCAGACAAAGCAGTAGTAGCCGCCGCGCGGCATCACGGAAAAGTTCGGACCGGTTCCTTGATGGAACGGGCAGGGACCGCGGAAAACCGAACCGACCTTTTTCAGCCGCACATGCTCGCCGATAATCGCGACGATATCAGCCGCGGCTTGCACCTGGTCGACCACTTCCTCGGGAATCACGACAACTCCGCGACCGTCACGCCTGCGCCGCCTTCGTTCCACGCGCCGAGCCGGAAACTCTTCACACGGGAGTCGTCCCGGAGGAGTTCAGCCACGCGCTCGCGCAGCGCACCGGTGCCTTTCCCGTGAATGATCCGAATCGACGGAAGGTCGCCGAGCACCGCCCCATCCAGCGCAAGCTGCACGGCCCCGTCCACTTCACCGATGCGCATGCCGCGGAGGTCCACTTCGAACTTTGCGGCCACATCCGGAACCCTTCCCATCACGGCGACGGGTTCGGCGGCTGCGGGGGACGCACCCGATTGCAGACTGCCGTCGCGCCCGCGCCGCGGCGCACGAACTTTTCGCGCAGCGGCCTTGGGGACGGTCGTCCGCACCGACCCCACGACCACAACGAGTTCTCCGCCACGCGCCTCAATCACCTGCGCTGCAGCTCCTCCCAGGTTCGGCACGGAGACAAAATCGCCAACAGCAAACGCCTCGCTCGAATCACGCTGCTCCCCATGGCTCGTAGCGTCCGCCTCGAGCTTCTGCAGCTCACTGCGTTCTCGTTGCAGGACGCGCTCCGCCAACCCGCGTGCTTCTGCCGCGGCACCATCTACACGATCGCCCGACTCAGATGCTCGCCGCAACTCGGCAATCGCTGCCTCGATTTCCTTGCGCGCTTCCAGGACATAGCGCTTACTGGCGCTGCGGGCCTCACGCTCCAGTTCGCGCTCTCGCGTCTTCACAAGAGCTTCCCGTTCGGCCACGCGTTCCGCACGCGCTGCGTGGTTCTCCTCGCGCGCCGCCACCTCTCGGTCGCGCTCGTCGAGCGAGTGCTGTTTCCGTTCCAACTCTTCGATCAGCGCGGCGGCATCGCGTTCCCCCTTGGGCACGCGTTCCTCGGCGCGCGCCAGGATCTCGCCGGGCATCTTGAGGCGCCGCGCGATGCTGATGCCGTACGATCGCCCCGGGATGCCCTTGAGCAGCCGGTAGGTTGGTGCGAGGGCCGCTTCATCGAACTGGAGCGAGGCATTCACCACACCCGGCACTTCGTGCGCGAGCTCCTTGAGCGCACCCAGATGTGTCGTGGCGACGGTCGTGGTGCCACGACGCGTGAGCGCCTCGAGAATCGCGCCACCCAGCGCCGCGCCTTCGTTCGGATCCGTCCCTGAACCGAGTTCGTCGGCAAGCACCAGGGAATCCGGCGTCGCGTGCTCAACGATCTCGATCAGGTTGCGAACGTGTCCGCTGAAGGTGGAGAGCGAAGCTTCGATCGACTGCTCGTCGCCGATATCGGCAAAGACCCGGTCATACAGCGGCAGCGCCGACCCGGGACCCACAGTCGGTGGGATTCCCGCCTGCGCCATCAGCGAGTGGAGCGCCACAGCCTTGAGCAACACGGTCTTGCCGCCCGTATTCGGGCCGCTCACCAGCAGCGTGCGCTCCCGCGGTTCCAGCGTGAGCGTGAACGGCACGACGGGATCGTTCTCCTTGCCGGCGTGCTGCGCCACCAGCAGCGGGTGTCGCCCATCCACAATGGCGAGGCCGTCGGCAGGCGACTGCAGCCTGGCCGGCCAGCAGCGGTGCCGGTCTGCAAAGCGCGCGCGGGCAAGAAGCGCATCCAGTTCGACCAGCGCGTCGAGCGTCGCCCCGAGGTCATCGGCTCGCGGTCGAATTGCGTCGGTCGTCGCCGCGAGGATCCGCTCAACTTCGCGAATCTCCGCGCTTTCCAACTCGCGAATTCGGTTCCCGAACTCGACCGCCGCCGGTGGCTCAACGAACAGGGTGGCGCCCGTGGCTGAGGTGTCGTGCACGATGCCGCCCACAACGACGCGGCCTTCGCGCCGCACCGGAATGACCCATCGACCATTGCGCATCGTCACCGAACCATCATCCACTCGATGATGCGACTCGAGTCCGCCGATCAGTTTTTCGAGCAAGCGGATCAAGTCCGCCTCGGCGCCACGGAGCTGTTTGCGGATGCGTCGGAGTTCGGCCGACGCCGAATCCCGCACTGCGCCGGCCTCGTCGACCACCTTGTCGATCAGCGACTCAAGATCCGCATCAGTGAGCAGCGCTGCACCTAACGGTGTGAGCGCGGCGACGGTTGCCTCTCGTTTTTGCGCCGCGCGCAGCGCCGCCGACTGGATCCGGGACGACACCAGGAGCGTGACGGCATCGCGAAGCTCCGTGCCCAGCCAGGTGCTCCCGGGAACACGCAGTCGGCTGAGCGCGCCAGTCAGCTCGGGGATGGGCGCCGATGGCCAGGGATCGTCGCCGCCGAGCACAGCGCGCATCGCGGCAACCCGGGCGTGCTCACCGATGATTGCTTGGTGGGCGTCCGCGCCGGCTTCATCGCGCCCCACGCTCTGCGGCGTGAGCTTCCGTACCCGCGAGGCGCCGGCCTCCGTCCCTGCAAAGCCGGCGACATAGGTGACCATGTCACCGAATTGCAGCGCGGCGAGGGCACGCGCGTCAGCGGCCACGCGGGCCTCTCCTGAATGGAAAAACCCGACCGCGCGATCGAGATCGCTCGTTCGGGTTTTCGGGTCCTGCGGTCCCGCCGGGGTCACTCTACCGATCCCAGGTCCCTTAGGGGTGAAGCGGTGTCGCTGTCATGCAGCGCGCACGTACGAACACTCAGGCCGGACGCGTTCGACGATTCTTACGCATCGCCGCGTTCATCTTGCGCTTCCGCCGCTCGCTGGGCTTCTCGTAGTGGCGGTGCTTCCTGAGGTCCGAGAGGATTCCGGCCTTCTCGCACTTCTTCTTGAAGCGCTTGAGTGCGCGCTCGAAGTTCTCGTCCTCGTGGATGATGACTTCTGACAAAACTTTACTCCCCCCTTCATATCGGCTCGCGCCGACGGCTTGAGACTTGGTAGCCTTTAAGCATAGCGGACACTGAGTCGGGGAACAACAGGGACCAGCGGGACGTCAGGGGACACGGGGGGACGAGCCCCTAACGCCGGTGCCCGTGGTCGTCCCCACATCCCCACATCCCCACGTCCCCCCACGTCCCCACACGTCCCCACACGTCCCCACACATCCCCTCACGTCCCCTGACGTCCCCTCACGTCCCGCAGTTCCCCGCGGTATTCGCTTATTTTGGGGAATGACCTCCGCCCCCCTCCCTATCCAACGGAAATTCGGCGAGACCCTGCGCCGCGACTTATGGTGGCTGCCGCCGCTCTCGGTACTTGCTGCGTTCAGCGCCTTTCTCATCTACGGCACCTGGTCGGCGCTGCAGAGTTGGGGGTACACGTACGGCCCCTACTTCTCGCCCTTCCATGCGCCTGAGCTCTGGGGACCCACACAACACGCGTGGTTTGGGCCGCGTCCGGAATGGTGGCCGCCGATCCTGTTCTTCCCGGCCCTGCTGATCCTCCCGTTCCCCGGCCTGTTCCGCTTCAGCTGCTACTACTACCGTGGCGCCTACTACAAGGGCTTCTGGGCTGACCCGGCGGCCTGCGCGGTGGGAGAACCACGCACGACGTACCGCGGGGAGCGTCCCTTCCCGAATTTTCTGCAGAACCTGCATCGCTACGCGATGTACATCGCGATCGTGTTCATCCCGCTCCTGATGTACGACGCCTGGCTTTCCCTCTGGTGGATGGACGGCGGCGGGGTCGAACGCTTCGGCGTTGGCCTGGGGTCCGTGATCATGTGGGTGAATGTGGCGCTTACCGCGGGCTACACGTTCGGCTGCCACTCGCTTCGCCACGTCATCGGCGGGTACAAGGACCGGCTGAGCGGACAGCCTGTGCGCGCGGCCTGCTACGCCGGCTGCTCAAAACTCAATGGCAAGCACGCCACGCTCGCCAAGGCCTCGATGTTCACGATGGCATTCACGGACATCTACATCCGGATGTGTGCGATGGGTTGGATCACCGACTGGAGGATCATCTGATGCGCCCGAGCGAATGCCAGTGGTTCGCCGGAGCCACACAATGACCCCACATCGCACCGTCGAACACGACGTCCTGGTCATCGGCGCCGGCGGCGCCGGGTTGCGCGCGGCGATTGAAGCCGCCGCGGCCGGCGTCAGCGTGGGGCTCATCACCAAGTCACTGCTGGGCAAGGCGCACACCGTCATGGCCGAAGGCGGCATGGCGGCGGCGATGGCCAACGTCGACGACCGGGACAGCTGGAAGGTGCACTTCGCCGACACCATGCGCGGCGGCCAGTACCTGAACAACTGGCGCATGGCCGAACTGCATGCCAAGGAAGCGCCGGAGCGCGTGAAGGAGCTGGAGGCGTGGGGCGCGCTGTTTGATCGCACGCCGGACGGCCGCATCCTCCAGCGCAACTTTGGCGGGCATCGGTATCCGCGGCTCGCGCACACCGGCGACCGCACGGGCCTGGAAATGATCCGCACGCTGCAGGACCACGGCGTGCATCAGGGGATCGACGTGCACATGGAATGCACCGTGCTGACCCTGCTCAAGGACGGGGACCGCGTCTGCGGTGCCTTTGGCTACGACCGGGAAAAGGGCGAGTTCACCCTCTACAAGGCCGCCGCCGTGGTGCTTGCAACAGGCGGCATCGGTCGCGCGTTCAAGATCACCTCGAACTCGTGGGAGTACACGGGCGACGGACAAGCGCTCGCCTATCACGCTGGCGCGGCGCTCCAGGATATGGAGTTCGTCCAGTTCCATCCCACTGGTATGATCTGGCCGCCGTCGGTGCGCGGCATCCTGGTCACCGAGGGCGTGCGCGGCGAAGGCGGGATCCTGAAGAACAGCGAAGGCAAGCGCTTCATGTTCGACAACATCCCGGAGAACTACAAATCGTCCACGGCCGACAACGAAGAAGAAGGCTGGCGCTACGTCACCGGCGACAAGAACGCCAAGCGGCCGCCTGAACTGCTGACACGCGACCACGTGGCGCGCATGATCAACCGCGAGGTGAAGGCGGGGCGAGGCTCGCCGCACGGCGGGGTGTATCTCGATATCGCCTGGATCAAGGAAAAGATTTCCGACGCGCCGGCGCACATCAAGCGCAAGCTGCCGTCGATGTACCACCAGTTCATGCAGCTCGCGAACATCGACATCACCACGGATGCGATGGAGATTGGCCCCACCACGCACTACATCATGGGCGGCGTGCGGGTGGATGGAGACTCGCAGATGACCACGGTGGCTGGGCTCTTCGCCTGCGGCGAGGTAGCCGCCGGACTGCACGGCGCGAATCGGCTGGGCGGGAATTCGCTCTCCGACCTGATCGTGTTCGGCAAGCGCGCAGGCGAGTACGCCGCCAGGTTCGCGCG
Source organism: Gemmatimonadota bacterium (assembly GCA_031127185.1). Taxonomy (GTDB): domain Bacteria; phylum Gemmatimonadota; class Gemmatimonadetes; order Gemmatimonadales; family Gemmatimonadaceae; genus Fen-1231. The sequence continues at coordinate 5,549 of JARIET010000158.1, forward strand.
CGAGAACAAGAAGTTCACCGTCGATCCATCACAAGCCGAGAGGGCCACGCGCGACGCGCTTGCGTCGTTCGACCGGCCCGATGCAAAGACCGGCCCCTATCAGGTGCAGGAGCAGCTGCAGGACACCATGCAGGCCAAGGTCGGCATTGTGCGGCTGCAGGACGAGATGGAAGAAGCGCTGGCCGCGATCCAGAAGCTCAAGGAGCAGGCGAAGCACGTCGCGGTGCGCGGGACGCGCGAGTACAACCCGGGCTGGCACACCGCCCTCGACCTCGGCAACCTCCTGACGGTGTCCGAGGCTATCGCGCTGTCTGCGAAGGAGCGGAAAGAGAGCCGCGGCGGTCACTTCCGCGATGACTTCCCGGACAAGGACCCGGCATTCGGAGCGTTCAACCATGTGATCACGAAGGGCGCAGACGGCGAGATGCACCTCACCCGGCAGCCCATCAGCGAGATGCGCGCCGACCTCAAGCAGATCATCGAGGAAAACAAGTGAGCGAAGCCACGAAAGAAGCGACGCGCGAGCAAACTTTTCGCCTCTGGCGCGGCGAGCGCGGCGAGGGGGAGTTCAAGGACTTCACGGCGACCGTCACGGACGGCATGGTGGTGCTCGATGCCGTACATCAGATCCAGGCGGAACAGGCCAACGACCTTGCGTGTCGCTGGAACTGCAAGGCCGGCAAGTGCGGGTCGTGCTCAGCTGAGATCAACGGCAAGCCGAAGCTGATGTGCATGACGCGGCTCGACCAGCTCCCGGCCGACGAACCGATCACGGTGGAGCCGATGAAGGCGTTCCCGCATGTGAAGGACCTCGTTACCGATGTGTCGTGGAACTTCGAAGTGAAGAAGAAGATCCTGAAGTTCCAGCCGCGCACGCCGGACGCAGCGGATGGAACCTGGATCATCAAGCAGCAGGATGCCGACCGCGTGCAGGAGTATCGGAAGTGCATCGAATGCTTCCTGTGCCAGGACGTCTGCCACGTGCTGCGAGACCATCACAAGCACGATGAGTTTATCGGCCCACGGTTCCTGACATACGCTGCAGCGCTGGAAATGCACCCGCTCGACACCGGCGACCGCGTGCCGGCGCTGAAGGAAGATTTCGGGATCGGATACTGCAACATCACCAAGTGCTGCACGGACGTCTGTCCCGAGCATATCCACATCACCGACAACGCGATCATTCCGCTCAAGGAGCGGGTGGTTGACCAATTTTACGATCCGATTGGTAAGCTCGTGCAAATATTTTCGCGACGTAAACAGGGTTAACAGTCGGGGAACTACGGGACGTGAGGGGAGGACAGGGGACGGACAACTGCCCCGACATCACCACCGGGGCATTGACCAACGTCAGTGCCC
>JARIET010000159.1 GCA_031127185.1 Gemmatimonadota bacterium
ATGCCCCCGTCGCCGCGATTGCACCGGGCCAGTCGGCCGTGTTCTATCGCGATGAGATCGTGCTGGGCGGTGGATTCATTGCTTCCGCCACGCCCGTAACGCTCAGTACTCGAGCCCTGCCGATTCGGCGAACGCCTTCATCAGGCGCTCCTGTTCGCTCGTAAGCTTCTCCGGTACGACGACGGCGATCTCAACGAGAAGGTCGCCCTGCTTGCCATCACGCGAAATCCCCTGGACGCGCACCCGAAATCGCTTGCCGCTTGGCGTTCCCGGCGGAATGCGGATGGAGACTTTCTTGTCATCCAACGTTTCGACGGTAATCTTGGAGCCCAGCGTGGCCTGAGCCACGTTAACTTCGGCCCGCACGATCAGGTCCAGACCGTCGCGGTCCCAGTGCGGGTCGGGCTTCACCTGAAACGTGAGCACCACGTCGCCCGGAGGACCGCCGCGAAGCCCGCGTCCGCCTTGCCCCTTCATACGCAGTTTCGTACCGGTGTCCGTGCCCGGTGGAACTGTGATGTTGATCTTCCGTCTGGCGCGCTGTTCCCCCGCCCCCCCACACGTCCCACATTTCTCCGTCGGCACCTGCCCCTTCCCGAGGCACATCGGGCAAGGTCGGTTCACCGCAAAGCCCCCCTGACCAAACGAGATCGTCCCGCGCCCACCGCATTCCGGGCAACCGGCGATCTTGGCCCCACGGGCCGCGCCAGACCCGGAGCACGAGGCGCACTCTTCGTTCACCTCGAGGTCGATGGGCACCTTGCCGCCCATGACGGCTACCCGAAACGGAATTTCGAGTGTGGTCTCAACGCTCTGCCCGGGTTCCGGGCCGGTTTGTCGCTGCCGACCGCCGCCACCGAACATGGAGCTGAACAGGTCACCGAGGCCGCCAAGGCCACCGATGTCGAACTCCTCGAACTGGGCGCCACCGGGTGATCGCGGTCGTCCGCCCGGGCTGCTTCGGGCACCGCCGCCCGCAGCACCGCTCCTCGAGGTAAACCCGTCAAACGCGCCCAGCCGACGCATGTCGTCGTACTGTTTGCGTTTCTTCTCATCCCCGAGCACCTGGTACGCCTCGGAGATCTCCTTGAAGCGATCGGCGGCCTTGGGCTCCTTGCTGGTATCGGGGTGATACTGCTTGGCGAGCCGCCGGTACTGCTTCTTGATCTCGTCGGCGGTGGCCTTTTCGGGCACACCGAGGACGCCGTAGAAGTCTTTCTTGGCCATTGGGGGCGCGTGAGCTCGCTACTCGGAATCGCCAGCAGCGCCAGCAGCGTCGGCAGTGCCGTTCCACTGCTTCACAACGACCCGGGCCGGGCGCAGCAGCTGCCCGTTGAACAGGTAGCCCACCTGATAGACCTGCGCGACAAAATGGTCTTCCTTCCTGGTCGCGGCGGGAACCGTCGTGATCGCCTCGTGGAACGTGGGATCGAACGGCGCATCCACCGGGTTCACCAACTCGAGCCCGTGACCGGCGAGCGACTTCATGATCTTTCGCTCCACCAGTTCCACACCCTGAATCACCGTCTTGCTGTCCGTCGACGCGGGATCGAGGTGAGCAAAGCGGCCGAGGTCGTCGAGGGTGTCGAGTATTCCCTGGATGAGGTGCCCCATACCCTTCGATTCGGCCTCCTGACGCTCGCGCACCGCCCGCTTGCGCAGGTTCTCATAGTCGGCGTAGAGGCGCAGGTATTTGTCCTTCTGCTTGGCAACCTCGGCGGCGAGGGAGGCGATTTCCTGTTCGGCGCCTGCGTCGTACCCGGCGGCGGACTCGACTGACGACGCCGTAGCGTCGACGCCGGCGTTTGGCTGGGTGTCATCAAGCGGGTCTGAAGCGTCGGACACGGCGTCAGTTTCGGGAGTTTCGGATTCTTTCGTCACGGTGTCTGCAATTTCGGGGGTCGCACAGATGGGGGGCAACAGGCGTGCCCAGCGCGACTGCCACTCCGTCGCACAATAGCCCCTACGGGCGCGCGACCTGTGCCGTTTCGGCCATTCGCCGCCAGAGCAGGTCGAGCGCCCACTGGGCGGACCGCTGCCGCACTTCCTCGCGGTCGCCAACCATCTGCCGTTTCGCGGACGTCAGCGCTCCCCGGACGTCCACGGCGACGCACACCGTGCCCACGGGCTTCTCCGGCGTACCGCCGCCAGGCCCGGCGATGCCGGTGATGGCCATCGCAGCATCGGCGCGGTACCGCGCACGGACCCCCGAGGCCATTTCCCGCGCCGTCTCCTCGCTCACCGCGCCGAACTTGATGAGTGTGTCGTCACCGACTCCGAGGTGCGTGGCCTTGACCTCGTTGGAGTAGGCAATCACTCCACCGAGGAAGAGATGACTCGATCCGGGAATCGCGGTGATGCGCGATCCCAGCAAGCCTCCAGTACAGCTTTCCGCGACCGCTATGGCCAGCCCGTGATCCCGACAGCGGTTCAGCACGATTTCAGCCAGGTCGTCGGCGCCGGTCCCGTAGACGTAATCGCCGATGGATGCACGAACAGCGGTTTCGGCCGCATCCAGTCGCGCTCGTGCAGCGTCGGCAGCCAATCCGTGCGCCGTAAGCCGCAGGTCGACGCCCGGCCAGTGGGGGAGGTATGCGAGCGAGAGTCCGCCCAGTTGATCGGCGATCGGCGTGATCTGGTCGGCCAGCGCCGATTCGGCGATTCCCGTGGTTCGCAGCGTGCGCGACACCACCACGGGCGCAGACCCCGAAGCACCAGCGGCCGACGCGCTCGCTGCCGCGCGCGCGGAGACGCGCGGCAGCACCTCCTCCGCAAACACGCCACGCATCTCGCGCGGTACACCGGGCAGCATCGCCACCCAGCGGCCCCGATCATCCTCGAGCCAGATCCCCGGTGCAGAGCCGTGACGGTTGGTGAGGATCGCTGCGCCTTCGGGCACCAGCGCCTGCTGCTCGTTGGTCTTGGGCAGTTCCCTGCCCCACCCCTTGGCGATCCACCGCGCGCGGAGCGCCTCGAGGATCTCGGTATCCATGCGCATGCCACGCCCGAACACAGCGGCGATGCTCGGCTTCGTCAGGTCGTCGCTGGTCGGGCCGAGCCCACCCGTCGTGATGACCGCACCGGTCCGGGCCAGCGCCTCTCGGACGGCCGCACCGATGGCAGGTCCATCGTCGCCCACCGACGTGCGGCGCGCGATCGATACGCCAATCGCGGCCAATTCGCGAGCCAGGTGCGCGCCATTCGAGTCCAGCGTGAACCCCAGCAGGAGTTCATCGCCAATCGTGATCAGCTCAACCTGCACGAGTGAAAATCTTTCGGAAACGAACGAGGTAGACACCCATGGAATACAGCGTGAGCCCAACGCTCAAGATCATGCAGAACGCACCGATGGCGCCGACACCATTCGCGATCCAGTCCCAGCCCACACGGTCGCGAACGTCGATCCGGTCCACGGTGGCCACGAAGAACCAGAAGTACGCGGCGCCGATCCAGATGAACTGGAACACGGCTTTCAGCTTGGCCGCATAGATAGCCGCGATCACAGTTCCGCGCCGTGCGGCGAATTGGCGCATGAGGGTCATTGCGACCTCCCGCCCCAGCACGATCATCACCACCCACCATGGCAGTGGCACCCGCCAATCGGCCCCGGCGAAGCTGATCACGAACGGGTAGTGCGAGAGCACGTCGCGAATCGGCGGATCCATGTACCCCTGAAACCAGCCAAGCACCGCGTCGCCGGCCGGTGATTGCAGCCAGAACATCGGAATGAATGTCCCCGCCAGCAGCAACTTGTCGGCAAGCGGGTCGAGCATCTTGCCAAGATCCGTGACCAGGTTGCGCGTGCGGGCCAGCATCCCGTCGTAGTAGTCCGTCACGGCGACGGCCAGGAAAAGGACGAACGCGGCCAGCCGGTATCCGGCATCTTCCTGCAAGGGCAGCCAGATCAACAAGGGCGTAAATGCGATGCGCCCGACCGTGAGCCAGTTGGGGAGGTTCACGCCGGGCGCCTCGTCATAGCGGTCGCGTGTGCTACGAGAGCGTCTTCAGCACCAGCTTGCTGACAGCCCGGAGAGTCTCGAACACTCCGTCGCCGGTAACCGCCACCGCCTCGAAATACTGGGCCCGCTCCACCCATTCACCGGTCGGCAGTTGCGACACGAGGTTCTCGCCGGCATGGTACGGATCGGGGGCCACGCGCTGCTTGGCCGCATCCGTGACTTCCCAGCCAGGGTTCAGCGACGCCTGCAGGTCCGCCAGCGGCGCGGCGTTGGGCAGGTCGCGTTTGTTGTATTGGATCACGAACGGCATCTTCGTGAGATCGTAACCGTACTCCGCCATGTTGTCGTACAGGTTCTGCATCGCTTCCTGATTCGCTTCCATGCGCTCAATCTGCGAATCTGCGACAAACACGATGCCGTCCACGCCCTTGAGAATCAGCTTTCGCGAGGCGTTGTAGTAGACCTGACCGGGCACCGTGTACAAGTGGAAGCGGGTCTTGAAGCCGCGGATGGTGCCCAAATCGACAGGCAGGAAATCGAAGAACAGCGTCCGCTCCGTTTCCGTCGCGAGCGAGATGAGCTTGCCGCGGGTGTCGGGCTTGGTCTTGCCGTAGACGTGCTCGAGGTTGGTGGTCTTGCCGCCAAGGCCCGAACCGTAATAGACGATTTTGCAGTTGATCTCGCGCGAGGCGTAGTTGATCATCGACATGGCTGAGTCTCCTTACCCGAACAGCTTGTCGATTTCGTCGTCCGCCCCGGCCAACAGGCCGGCCTGCTGCGGTTTTCCCGGCCCGCCGCGCGAAAAGACTTCATGAAACAGCTTGGTCAGGTCTGCCACCGTGTCCTTGAGCTTGAGGCGCACGAGCCCCAGGGTCGTGCGATTGTCGAAAAGCGCCACGAGGATCACCCGTCGCGCGACATCGGCGAGGTACATCGACTCTTTCTCGCCCTGGTGAAACAGCGAACTGAAATCGGTCTCGCCAATCAGGCGCGCGAGTTGATCGTTCGCGCTGAAATCCGCTGCCGTCAGCGTGGCAAAGGCCGTGGGGTCGAAGTTGGGTTGTTCCCCAACCGTCGCCACGAGCTGGCCTGAGCGATCGACGAGCAGCGCACAGCGTGCGTTGCTCTCGAACAGGAACTTCTGGAGCAACGCCGTCATTGCGACGGAGTCCTCCTCACTGAATGACCAGCTTGCTGATCCGCTCACGATAGTTCCCTCGTTGCCCTCACGTCATCACTCTCCTGGCCGCAATCGCCTGCGCGATCGTCACGCCGTCTGCGTACTCCAGATCTCCGCCGACCGGGATTCCTCGGGCAATCCGTGTCACCACGACGTCGAAAGCCGCCAGCTGCTCCTGAACATACAGCGCGGTGGCCTCGCCTTCGAGCTTCGGGTTGGTCGCCAGGATCACCTCGCGCACCCCCCCGGCCTGCACCCGTACAACAAGGCCGTGCACCTTCAGATCATCCGGTCCCACGCCATCGAGGGGCGAAAGGCGCCCGCCGAGCACGTGGAACACCCCTCGAAACTCGCCTGTGCGCTCGATTGCGGCAATGTCGGCGGCCTCTTCGACCACACAAATCACTCCCGCATCCCGCCGTGGATCGGCGCAGTAGGAGCAAAGCGCGTCCTCCGTCAGGTTGTTGCAGCGCTCACAGGCCCGCACGCGGTCGGTCAGCACGGCCAGCGCCGAGGCCAGCCGCTTGCTCTGCTCGGGGGGCTGCTTGAGCAGGTGGTAGGTGAGCCGCATGGCCGACTTCCGCCCGATCGTGGGCAGCCGGGAGAGCTCGTTCACGAGGTCGTCGATGGCAGACACGGCGCCGGGCTAGAACGGAAGCTTGAACGGGAGCGGCAGCCCACCGGTCAACTTTTGCATCTCGGCTTGCGCGAGTTCGGTGGCCTTGCGCTGCGCGTCGGTGACAGCGACGACCACAAGGTCTTCGAGCATCTCGACGTCGGCCGGGTTTACAACGCTGGGATCAATGCGAATCTTCCGGACGCTTCCCTTTCCGTCGGCCTCGGCTGTGACCATTCCGCCGGCGGCGGAACCCACGACCGTTGCCTGCTGCAGGATGTCCTGAATCTGTTGCAGCTTGCCCTGCATCTGCTGGGCCTGCTGCATGATTTTGAGCATGTCAGACATGGCGTCCGGTGCTATAAGTCACATACTGCCATAAAGTTACGCCGCGTGCCGCAGGAGGCGCAACCGAGCGGAAAACGCCGGCGCTACTCGATGAGACGCAGATCGAGTGCGTCGAACGCGGCGTCCAGTACGGGGTGGCCCTTTCGAAGCATTGCGACGCGGTTCGCCACGACGTCGCTCTCGGTCATTCGCTTCTGCGGTACCGATCGCGCCGATTCAGCAGCGCGGGCGACCGCCACTTTGCGAACCCCTGTGAAGTGCTGCTGCACGGCCGCGGAGATGCCCTCCGCGCCGTTCTCGATGGCCGTCGCCAGGGCATCGCCCGTCACGTGGATCATGACCACCCCGTCTTTCACTGAAAGCGGTGTGGCCTCGGCAAGCGCCGATGCCACGACAGCACGCCCTGAACCGCGCACCAGTTCTACGACGTCATCCCAACGCGCTGCAAGCCGGTTCAGTTCGAGAGGCTCCTTGGTGACCGGCGCAGGCGCCGCATCTGCAAGCGCCGGCGCTGGGGCTGCAGGCTCGCTGACCCGCGCGTCACGCAGCCGGGGCGGCGCTGAGGCGGTGGGTGACGCTTCGCGAGGCCGTTCTGGCCGTTCTGGTCGCTCGGAAACACGCCCCGGCGACTGCCCGGCAGCTACCGCAGCGCGCTGCGGAGCCGGGATCTGCGGAATCGTGCCGCCTGACGCCATGCCACGAACCACCGTCTCCAGGTCAAGCGTGCGCTCCAACAGTGCCAACCGCACCAGGAACGTCTCGAAGAGCAGCTGCTGCTGACCGCTGCGCCGGAAGTGGGGTTC
>JARIET010000160.1 GCA_031127185.1 Gemmatimonadota bacterium
AACTCCACGACCGGGTTGTGCGCCTCGATATTGCGCGTGGCCTCGCGGTGCTCCGCCTGACGCGCGCGCCGAATCAGGGGCGCCCGCTCTGGTACCTCTCGACCGACGCGTCCGACCACGCGGTGGCCGCCTACGAGAAGGCCACCTGGGTGCCGACGCTCTCCGATGCGCCGGTCGTGGTCGATGCCCTCACGCGCCAGCTCGCATTGGGAACGGTTGACGCCACGCAAGCCGCATCGCTGACCGGCAAGCGGCCCACGGGGATGATCCTCAATGCGCGCGTGATGGCCGCTACGGCTCTCGGTACGTCACCGTAGCGGAGCGACCCGTCCCGGGACCTGTGCCCGCCGGGACGAATGCGGGGTTCTTTTGGTATGACTCATCCCGCAAGAACTGTCGCCCGGCTCGGCAGATCCGCCCGCCGCTGGACCGCCCTGGCCGCGGTTGCGATCGCCGCCCTCGCCTCGAGTTCGTGCCACAAGTCGGTAAGCGGTGTGGTGGGTGGTCCGCATACGCCGACCGGTCACCCGGTGCTCTTCATCGGGAATTCGCTCACCTATTCGAACAACCTGCCGGGAATCGTCTCCGCGCTGGCACAGCAGGCCGGTGACACCATCGACGCGTGGTACGTGGCGTATCCCGACTATGCGCTGGTGGACCATTTCCAGTCGGAGTCCACCATCCGCACCATCAAGGGTTACAAGTGGGAATACGTCATCATGCAGCAAGGTCCCTCGTCCGTCGCCATCAACCGCGACACACTGGTCTTGGGCGCGCAATTGCTGTCTCAATCGGTGAGGGAAATTGGCGCAACGCCAGCGATGTACATGGTCTGGCCCGATATCTCACGGGCCGCATTCTTTGACGCGGTACGTGTGTCGTACCAGACGGCTGCGCAGGCCGTGAACGGTGTGTTCATGCCGGCGGGTTCGGCGTGGCAGATCGCCTGGTCGCGCGACCCAACGCTGCCCCTCTACAGTGGCGATGGATTTCATCCCTCCGTACTCGGTTCCTATCTCGCGGCGCTCGTGATCTTTGAGCGCGTCACCGGGAAGGACGCACGCCAGTTACCAGCGGTGGCTGTCATGACCGGCGGTGCGCCAATCAACGTCCCGGCGGCCACGGTGCGCCTCCTGCAGGAAGCGGCACACGAAGCGAATACGATCTTCCCGGCTCGTTAGTCCGCGGCGACCGTCCGCTGCGCCGCCCAGGCGCGGAGTTGTTGCAGTCGGTCTGACGCAAGCTGGGAGAGCGGGCGCGTTCCCTTCACGGCGCCGAGCACGTCGGCGGTGGTGAGCGCACGGTCCTCAGCAAACGCAGCGTAAAGTGCCGAGCCCACGCTCTCCTCAATCTCCGCGCCGCTGAATCCCTCGGCGGCGGCGGAGAGCTGCGCCAAGTCGAACGCCTTCGGATCCTGTTTTCGCTTGCTGAGGTGAATGCGGAAGATCCCTTCGCGAGCGGCGGCACGAGGCAGGTCGACGAAGAAGATTTCGTCGAACCGCCCCTTGCGCACGAACTCTGGCGGAAGCTTCGCAACATCATTCGATGTCGCGACCACGAACACGTCGCCCTTCCGCTCCTGCAGCCAAGACAGAAACGAACCGAACACGCGATTGGAGACGCCTCCGTCCGAATCGCCGCTCGTGGGCGCGAAGGCCTTTTCCAGTTCATCAATCCAGAGCACGATCGGCGCCATCCGCTCAGCGGTTTGCATAGCGCGTTTGAAGTTCTTTTCCGAGTTGCCCATGTACTTGTCGTACAAGTTGCCCGGATCGAGGCGGAGCAGCGGCAGCCCCCATTCGCTGGCAACCGCCTTGGCGCAGAGACTCTTGCCGCAGCCCGGCACGCCGAGCAGGAGCACGCCTTTAGGAAACGCGAGTCCGAACTCTTCAGCCCTGCGCGGATCGGCGACCACCGGCCGGCGCCGCGCCAGCCACGCTTTGATCCCGTCGAGGCCAGCCACCTGATCGAGTTTGTCCGAGGCGGGATGGTATTCCAGCAGGCCGTCCTGCTCCACGACCTGTCGCTTGGCGATCGTCACGCGCGACACGTCGCGCTCGCGGAGCGCACCGTCTTCCACGATCAGCTTCGTGATCACCTTCTCGGCTTCGAGCATGGTGAGGCCGACGAGGTTGTTGATGAGGCGCACCCGGTCAGCGTGGGTGAGCTCCACCTTCACCGGCATCTTCGCGGAGTACTCGCGAATCAACCGCTCGAGCAGCCGGCGGTAATCATCAAAGGTCGGCGGCGGAAGATCGAGGACGGTGGCGTGCGGACGCAACGCGTCGGGCACGCTCGTGTCGTGCCCGGTGAGAATGATGGCGCCTCGCTTGGAGTTGAAATGCCCGATGGCGTCGAGCAGGTGACTGCTGACAGCGGGGTCATCGAAGTGCGCAGCCAGGTCTCGAAAGAGAAAGAGCCCCGCGCCTTGCTCCAGAATCCATGCCAATGCCTTGGCGGGGTCGGTGCTCTTCTCGACAACCGGGTCCGAGGCGTGGGTGCCGCGAACCATGCCGCGCGAGCGGGTCCAGGTAAATAAGTGGAGACCGAGGTCGGCGGCGATCCGCCCGAGTCCTTCAAGCGCACGGTCGTACTCGCGGGTGTCGAGCACGATGAGGGCGTATCGGGCGCGGACAAGCAGCGCGATTTCATCGAACGTATCTTTTTCGGCCATGGCGCTAAGCGATTGGCAGCGTAGTAGCGGGGACGGCCGAATGTACCGCGCCACGGCGCGGTGCGCGATGCTTGTCGCGCGGGAGCGTGCGGATTCCCTTCGCGCCCTCCCGCGATGATCGGCGCCGTCACCGCCATGCGGGCGCTCGACGACGGGCGCCACCGCTCCGAGTTCTACCGCATGTGGCGCACGGGCTACGCAGCCGGGTTTGCCCACCCCAAGAGCTTCGAGGTGATGGGGCCTCGTGAGTCGCCGCTCACCGAAGATGCTCGGCAATGGCTGATGGCCGGAACCAAGCGCGGGCGCGGCGTCGCCGAGACGGTGAAGGCGGCGGGCAAACGTTTCGAGGAGTTCGAGCGGTCATTGCTGGCCCTGGGCGACGAGTCGGGCCGTCTTGAGGATTCGCTGCGGCTCCTCGGCGAGTTCTACGCCCGCAAGCATCGCCTGATGCTCTGGGTGAAGAAGAAGATGGCGTACCCGTTCTTCAACTTGTTCTTTGCCTGTTTCATTGCACCATTCGCATTGCTCTACTTCGGGCATGTGAAGGCGTATATCATCGCGGCGGGCACCGGCGTGGCGTCACTGCTCTTCTGGTCGGCAGCGTTGGTGATGTCGATTGCCGCCTACTATGGAAGGAAGCCGCCGCTGGCCCGGGCACGACTCGCGCGGGCGCTCGTGACCGCAGTCGAGGCGGGGTTGCCGCTTCCGCGGGCCGTGCGGCTCGCGGCGGATGCGTCAGCGAATCCGGAGATCCGGGCACACGTGCACCGGTTCAGCGAGCAGCAGCTGGCCACGCGGTCCATCAGCGATGCGCTCGCGGGCTGCCCGCACCTCACGCCGGAGTTTGTGGCGATTCTCGCGACCGCGGAACAGACGGGAGACTTCTCGGGACTTGCCCGGCTTGCGGAACTCTACGAAGACGGGTTTCGGTAGTTCGGACTACCCTCCCGAGTACGACCGCACCAGAACGGGAAGCGCAAACCAGTAGTAGATCACGAACGCCGTCGCGCCCAGCACGCGGAGCGTTGGGGTCGCCTTCAGGCGAAATACAGCGACCGCAGCGGCAACAACCGCGTAACTCCCGAGCGCACATACAAATACGCGCAGGTACACCGCCGGTGCCGAGGTCAACGGGCCGTTCTCGGCGGTGAAATAGCCGATCACGAATCCTGGAAACAGCGCCGCGAACGCACCGAAGCTCGTCCGAATCCACGCCGTGTCCCGACGCTCCGGCCCCACGGTCTGCGCGACGGTCTTTAGTCCGGCCAAGTCAATGCAACCGACCGGCGTGCAGACGGAACAGGTGTCGCAGCGCGCGCCGCGCATGTCGGCCAACGGAAGTTGCCCGTACAGCTTCTCGACCGGAAGCACGGGACAGATCGATCCACAGAATCCGGCCCGCCGGGCGAAGATGAGTCCTCCGATTGCAGCCAGCGCGATGACGATGGCAATGGTCAGCGCCAGCGCCACACCATTCTCGTTGAACAGAAACCGTCTCGCGGGCACAAGCACGAACAGCAGTGCCATTCCGAGAATCCACCCATTCTTCATTAGCTGCGGCGACATCGCGGACCGCGTTGCGGGGCTCCCCGTAAACTCGTTGACCGTCGCGAGTGGGCACACGTTCCGCCAAATCAGCGGGTTGATCAGGAACACCGCAGGCAGGATGGGGATCACCATGTCCCAGAGCACGTGTAGCCAGAGCTTGGGCGCGACAACGAGTCCGACCAGCAACGCGAGGCTGAGTACGACGCCGATGATCTGGGCCAGGCGCCAGTACGGTTTGCCACGGGCAATTGGGAGTGCGACCGACGACATCGAGTGCAGCCTCGCCGATGGAGGTGCAGTATCCTCGGCTCAGCCGGGGGTTACGAGTGTCGGGAAAGCTCCGACGGACTGTCGGGGATTTGGCGTTCCGTGTGGCCACGCCGCAGTGCCGGTAGGGGCGCCGGTATGTTACGAACGGCGCTGTAGTTTAGACAGTATCGCCTTACCGGGCCGCGCGGCGGCCGTGGAGACTGCTGATGTTTAGGAATCTGGTTCCTGTCGTGCTCGTTGTCACTGCGTCGCTTGGCGCCCAGCAGGTCGCCGCCACGCGCGCCGACACCGTGCGCTCGATCCTCGCGCCTACGTCGCCGCTGCCCGCTGAGGCCGCGAGCGCCGGCGTCACGAAGTTTTCGTTCATCGCCTACGGCGACACCCGCGGCCGCCGCGACGGAGTTGACCCGCAGTACGAACATTCACTCGTCGTGGAGTCGATGCTGCGCACGATCGCCGCTCGCCGCAACAGCAGCGATCCCGTGAAGTTCGTGTTGCAGAGTGGCGACGCCGTGGTGAACGGCCGCGACGTGAACCAGTGGAACGTTTCGTATGTGGGACTCGTGAACCGGCTCACGCAGGAAGGGGGCGTGCCGTATTTCCTCGCGCCGGGGAATCACGACGTCACAAGCGCCGCCGACCTGGAGAACCCCGGACGCCGTGAAGGGTTGCGCAACTACCTCGCGGCCATGTCGAAACTCATCCCCAACAACGGCGCGCCGCGGCGGCTCGGCGGCTACCCCACCTTTGCATTTGGGTACGGCAACACGTTCGTGCTCGGACTCGACTCGAACATTCCCGACGACTCGGTGCAGCTCGCCTGGGCCACCGCACAGCTCGCCGGGCTTGACCGTCGCCGCTTTACGCACATCGTGGCGTTCTTCCATCACCCGCCATTTTCGTCCGGGCCACATGGTGGATCGAACGTGGAGCGCCAGTCAGCAAGCATTCGCGCGAAGTGGATGCCGGTGTTCCGCCGCTTCAACGTGGACCTGATGTACACCGGGCACGAACACCTCTTCGAACACTGGGTGGAGCGGTGGAAGGGGGCTGACGGGCGCCCGCGCCGCATGGACCAGATCGTGAGTGGCGGTGGCGGCGCACCGCTCTATGCCTACTTCGGTGAACCCGACACACGGCCGTACCTCGCAGCCAACGTCGCAGACTCGGTGCGGCTCGAACACCTCGTCAAACCGGGGATGGACGCGGGGGAGAATGCCTACCACTACGTCGTGGTCCACATAGACGGCGCGCGGGTCTGGCAGGAAGTCATTGGCGTGGATTGGGGCCGCAACTTCGCGCCCTATCGCAGCGCCAGGACCATCCTCGGCGACACGACGCCGGCACCCACAGCGTCGATTCGCCCCACGGCGTTCACGGGCGCGACGCTGATTGACGGCACCGATCGCGCGCCGATCACCAATGCCACCGTCATCGTGCAGTACGGGCGCATTACGGCGGTCGGTTCGGCCGGCAATGTGGCTATCCCTGTCGACGCCGAACGGGTTTCGCTCGCGGGCAAGTTCGTGATTCCGGGGCTGGTCAATGCACATGGACACGTCAACGCACCCGCAGACCTCGGTACCTACGCAGCGTACGGCGTCACCAGCGTCTACAGCCTCGGCGGCGATCCCGCATCAGTCCTGGCCGTGCGCGCGGCACAGGCCGCTGACGGTGCGTCGGTCATGCAGTCACGCGTGTGGGTGGCCGGACTCGTGCTTACACCGCGCACGCCGGACGAGGCACGCGCGCAGGTGGCCGATCTCGTGCGCATGCGCGCCGACATCGCCAAGATCAGGGTTGACGACAACCTCGGCACCACCGCGAAGATGTCGCCGGAGGTCTACACGGCAGTGATCGAGGCGGCGCATGCGAACCGCCTTCGCGTGGCCGTCCATTTGTTCTATCTCAGTGATGCCAAGGCTGTACTCGCCGCCGGGGGCGACCTCATCGCGCACAGCGTTCGCGATCTCGAGGTTGACGCAGCCCTGATTGCGACGTTGAAGGCAAAGGGCGTGTGCGTCAGCCCGACGCTGATGCGCGAAGTCTCCACCTTTGTCTACGAGTCCGTTCCCGACTTCTTCTCCGATTCGCTCTTCCTCCGCCACGCCAACGCGCAGTGGGTGGCGACGTTGCGCGAGTCCGCGCGGCAGGAGTCGGTGCGCGCGAGCACGAGCGCGCAGCGGTACAAGGCGGCGTTCAACGTGGCCAGCCGCAATGTGAAGCGCCTTGCCGATGCGGGTGTGGTGATCGCCATGGGAACGGACAGCGGACCCATGGGACGTTTTCAGGGCTACTTCGAGCTGATGGAGCTGGAGCTGATGGCGAAGGCGGGGCTCAAGCCGCGCCAGATTCTGCACGCCGCAACCCGCGACGCTGCACGCTGCA
>JARIET010000161.1 GCA_031127185.1 Gemmatimonadota bacterium
GTATCGAGAGAGTCCCCCCTCGCCCGTGCTGTGTGAGAAGTTCCCCATCTTGGCGCCGCCATTCAGCGCAAGCACGGCATTCTTCGAGAGCGAGCCGTAGCTCATTCCCGACACGTTGAAGATCGAGGCCGAATAGGGTTGCCTGCAGTCGGGCCCTCCGACCCACACGCGATCGGCATCCGGCTCCGGGTGCTTGGGCGCAAGCGAGTGATTGATCCACTCATACCCGACCGCGTACACATCGCGCTGGGTGCCAAACGGCAGCGTGTCGAGTTCGCCCTTGGCGCGCTGGTAGACCACTGAGCGGTCGTTGCGCGAGAAAGGCTTTCCGTCGGTATTCGACTCGACGAAGTACTGGTTGATCTCGGGCCTGATGAGTTCCATCAGGTAGCGACCGTGACCGATGACCGGAAAGTTGCGACGAATGGCCTGCCGTGTCTGCGTCATGTCCATCACGCCGAGCACGATCAGCGGCGCGACGACGATCAGGCTGAAGAGCGCGGGCGGCCAGAACCAGGCGACCATGCCAATCGTGGCCATGATCGAAATCGACAGCAGGATGAACAGCCGACGCATGCGCCTCCCGTTACCGTTTCCTGTGCTTCTCCCGGGTGTATTCCGCGCACTCGGCGATAAGCTGAGTCAGCGCGTCTACATTCACGTCAGCAAGCGATTTGATGTGCATGCACCCGCCAGCGATCTTCACCTTGCCGATCTTCTTGATGAGCGCTTCGTAATTCTTTGCACCCCGGGTGATGTATACCACCGTGGCCGGCTTGCGCGGTGCGAACGCAGCCACGGGCCATTCGGCAGTGCGCCCGCTGGCGTAGGTCAAGGTATACGCACCAAACCCGACGATACTCGGCCCCCACATCGCCGGGCGGTCCCCAGTGATCGCCGACATGATCCTGACGAGTTTCCGTGCGTCGGCCAGCCGTTCTCCCGTAGCGGCCTTCGCCAGGAACTCGGATACACTCGCCCTGGTCTTCTTGGTCTTGGCCTCGGCCATCGGTCAATGCCCCTTGAGGTGTGCGACGAAGTCGTTCGGCTTGTCGTAGGTGGGATTGCGATTGTACGCATCGGATTGGCCAGGCGGAATCGAGAGATGCCGCCACCCACTCTTCCGCAGCGCTTTTGCGACATAGACGATCTGCCCGACGTGGTAGCTCGCGTGCGCGAGTGAGCGCAGGAGCGCATCACGAACCGGCAGCGGCTGGCGCCTGATGGTCACGACCCTGTCGAGATCGGCATCGTTCAGCGCACCCAATGTCGCCAGGAGCACCGACCACCCAGCCTCCCATTTCGCGACGAGTTCGGCGCGCGTCGCGCTGCGGTCCGCAAACTCCTCCTCGCGCGCTCGCCACGACTTCTCCCCGTCGGTGGTCAGGAAGTCGCTGAACCGGGACGCAAAGTTGCCGGACATGTGCCAGCAGATCATGGCAACGGAATTCGATTCGTCGCCGGCACGCTGGTTCAGCTGCGCATCAGTGAGCTGCGCCATGGCGCCCTCGCCCAGCGCCTTGTACCGCTCATATTCGGCGGTCACGGCCGCCACGAAATCCCGCGCCATCCACGCCTCCGTCGCCCGATCGTCGATGCCGACAATCTACATCGGGCGCAGGGGAGCTCAGCGGAAGATTATTCCAAGTTCCGGCACAGAGGCGGCACCCCCGAGGCTACCGAGCAACAGTTCGCGAACGCGGCGTTGCCGGTACGAGAATATCCGTCGCAGCTGCAGCCGGACCAGCGGATGTGCCAGGCGCCCCAGCACGCCAAATGGCAAACGATAACGCACTTCGTCGACAATGCGGGTTCCACCCGCGATTTCGGTGAAGGTGTGGGTGTGCACCCACTCGGCGTACGGCCCGCTTAGCTGCTCATCGATAAACGCAGCCGGTGGCCGCCACAGCGTGATCTTCGAATGCCATCGGAGCGGAATCATCCAGAGGCCTATCGAGTATTCAATCAAGGCACCCGGCTTCATCGTGACTGGCAGTGGCGTCAAAATCTTGAACGCCAGTTCGGGCGGCGTGATGCGCCCAAGGTTTTCGGCTGCCGAAAAGAATGAAAACACCGCATCGCGACCGAGCGGCAGGTCGAGTTGGGTGCGTAAGAGGTGCGTGCGCGTGTTCATTTGATTCGTCCTCCAGTAAAGCGGTCGGCGGAGGGTGTCCCCCACGGTCACCCTCCGCCGCCGCTGAACCACCGGGCCTCGAGTGCGTTACTTGGCCGGCGGCAGGATCACGCTGTCGATCACGTGAATCACGCCATTCGACGCTGCGATGTCCGTCGTGACGACGTTCGCCTTGTCGATCATGACCTTCCCGCCCATCACCATTACCTTCGCCGAGCTGCCCTGCACCGTCTTGGCCGACGTGAGCTTCACAACGTCCGCCGCCATCACCTTGCCGGCAACCACGTGATACGTCAGGACTGCGGTGAGCTTGGCCTTGTCCTTAAGCAGCGCGTCGAGATCGGCCTTCGGGATCTTGGCGAACGCCTCGTCGGTCGGCGCGAAGACGGTGAACGGGCCCTTGCCCTTCAGCGTCTCAATGAGGCCAGCGGCCTGCAGGGCCGTAGCGAGGGTCTTGAAGCTGCCGGCCGCAACCGCGGTCTCGACAATGTCCTTCGAAGCCGACTGGGCCGACGCCGCGCTCGGCGCGAATGCAACAACGGCGAAGAAGGTTGCGGCGGTGATTGTGCGTCCCATCATGTTCAGTTTCCTCAGAAGCTTGGGTGTTTGATTGTCCAGCGTTTGTCGATGTATATTCACACTATGTCCATGTTACGTCAAGCTTTTGTTGGTCAAATAGCTGGACAAACACGAAACGACAATCCAACATCCAATGACTGTGCCACGCCTCAACAACCCGCCTGCGCCCCTTCATCCGGTTCGCGTCGTATCCGCGCGCACCGGGCTCTCTCCCGACGTACTTCGCGTCTGGGAACGGCGGTACCGCGTGGTTCAACCAGTGCGCTCTGAGGGTCGCCAGCGGCTCTATACAGATGGCGACATGGAGCGGCTTCGGCTCCTGGCCAACCTGACGGCTAACGGCCGCAGCATCAGTCAGTTGGCACCGTTGTCCACCGACCGGCTGCAGGCGCTCACCACCGAGGACGGAGCGCCCACTGTCGGCGTCATGCCGCGTGGTCGCCGCAGCGCGCTCGTTCCCGGCAGCGCGGAATCGGTCGTCGCACTCGCCCTCAACGCCATTGAACAGTTCGACTCGCAGCATCTCGACCAGATCCTGCGGAAGGCCGCGCTGCGCCTGGGCACGGACGACATGCTGGACCACGTCATCGCGCCCATCCTCCTCGAAGTGGGCGAGCGATGGCACCGCGGGACATTCATTCCCGCTAACGAGCATCTCGCGTCCGCAGTGATTCGCACGACGCTGGCCTGGATGTCCGACCAATCGGTCACCGATCCTACGGCCACGACGGCGATCGTTGGTACGCCAGTCGGCCAGACACACGAACTCGGCGCTCTGATCGCCGGCGCGATCGCGGTCTCACGCGGATGGCGCGTCATCTACCTCGGGGCAAACCTGCCGCCGGAAGATTTTGTGCGTGCCGTGGCGCGGACAAATGCCAAGGCCGTCGCACTATCGGTCGTCTATCCAACGGGTGACCCCACACTTCGCGCGGCGCTCAAATATCTGGCAGCTGGGCTGCCGCCGACCGTCGCGTTGGTGCTTGGTGGCGCCGCCGCCGCGGACTACGCGCGGCCGCTCGGGCGGCGCGCGACGGTGCTGCAGCGACCAGCGGACTTTAGGGAGTGGCTCGAACTGTCGCGCTGAAGGTCAACGCGACACCGCGTTTGCCCAGCTGACGCAGCTGCCCTGGGTGGAAAACGCCGCGCCCTCCGAGTCAAAGAGGTCGCGCCATCCCCCCGCCTTGCAATCGTCCACGCTGCGCGGCAGTGAGAATGCCCGGACGCGGACGGCGTCGAAGAGGAACCCTTTGCCGAGGAGTGCTGGCGCGGGATCGCCTGGAATGCCGCGCAACAGGTCGCTCCCCGTGCGAAACATCAGGCGATTCACCGCCGGCGGGTTGCGGCCGAAGTTGGCCGCGCCATTGGGATCGAGGGCGTAGAATGTCTCCCAACTCTGCCCGACGTAGCGAAGACCCCCGTTCACAAACACCTGAACGACGTCGTTACCCGGGCCATCGACAAAGTCCATCGTCAGCCGAATCGAATGCGACAGCGAGCGGTCGAGTCCGGTGGCGACTGTCACCAGCTGGAAGGCACCCGGGTTCGACGCATCGGCGCGTGATGCCACACTGATGGCGAGACCGTCCGGAAGGTCCGCCATTCGTACCCAACTCATGCGGTGGTCGTCGCCGCGGGCCGGGCTGACGACCACTTCGAGTCCCGGCTGCGCCTCGCCGGGAGTCGCCGAACGCAGCGTCCACTCGGCGTCAAAGTGATTGCGGAGCGCGGCACCGGGGAGTGCAAAGTTCGTCAGGCCATCGCGACTGAGGCTGGTCGCCCCCGACTGCCCCGCGATGTCCGCCGTGCGTGCCGAGAAGGTCTGATCCCCGTAACAGCCACTCGTCACCGCATTGGAGATGCGAAGGCTGAGCGCTCCAAACGCCACGCTGGCAAACGCGTCGTTGGTGTGAATCACGTGATCGTAGACCGCGCAGTGCGAACCGGGTGATACGGCACCTGAGCCGCCAAAACTCTTCCAGTCATACTGTCCGTTGATTCCGCCCACGGAAAACGCTTCGAAATCCGTAATGCTCGACACCGGAGCCATCACAGACGCGAACCCCTTGACCGGCGCGATCCGTCGTGCGCTCGTCGCCGTCGGCTGCGTGAATTCGCCGGCGCAGCCGGCCGCTATGACGACAATGAAGGCAAGACGAATGGTCACCGGTGCCTGCGCCTACGGCCTCGCCGGCCAGAGCGTGCCCTGATTGGCTCGCGTGACGCGGCCGATTCCCTTGTAGACAAACTTCTGCACGCGCTTGCCTTCGTACGTCTCGGTGGTGATCAGGTTGCCCTTGGAATCCGCGGCAATCGAGTGCACGGCGAACCACTGGCCCGGCTGCCGCCCGCCCTCGCCGAATGAGGTGAGCACTTCGAGCGACGCGCGATCGAGCACGTAGACCCGCTCGTTCTTTCCGTCCGCCACGAACATGAACTTCTGCGCCGCGTCGGTGGAGAAAGCGATGTCCCAGATGCTGCCGTCGCCCAGCGTGCGCGGGGCGATCTGCTTTTCCTTCACGAACTTTCCGTCCTTCTGGAACACCTGGATGCGATCGTTGGGGCGGTCGCAGACGTAGACGAGCCCGTCGTTCGTGGGCTCCGCGCAGTGCACCGGCGTCCGGAACTGCGTGATCAGCGGCGCGTCCGGGTTGTAGGGGCCGAAGTTCGAGTCACTCGGCACGTTGGAGTATGCGCCCCAGAAGCGCTTCATCGCGCCCGTCTTCATATCGAGCACTGCAACGCGGTGATTGGCGTACCCGTCGGCAGCGTAGGCTTCCTGCGCCTTGAAGTCGAACGAGATCTTGGCCACGCGGCCAAAGCTCGTGGTGGATGCGCTGTTCGTCGGCTGACCCGGTACACCGATGGTGGCCAGGTACTTGCCGTCGTGCGTGAACTTGAGGATATGTGAATCGGGGCCCTGCCCCGTGGCCGCGTTGCCGCCGCCATTGCCGCCGATCCAGATGTTGCCCTGGTCGTCTACGCCAATACCGTGGTTCGACGTCGGCCATACGTAAGATTTGTCGGCCGGCGGCCCGCCCCAGGCGTTGACCACGTTGCCCGCGGGATCAAACTCGATCACCGGCGGCGCAGCGAAGCAGCATTCGCCGGTCGGGGGCGTCTGCTGGGCCGCGAGTTCCGCCGCCGTGGGCGTGTCCGAACGGTGCACGATGAAGACATGGTCGCGCGAATCCACGCCAACACCGATCACGTTGCCCATCACCCACTTGTTCGGCAGCGGCTTGGGCCACATCGGGTCGACTTCAAACCGCGGCGCGTTCACGAAGTCTTCGCGCGCATTGGCCTCGAGCGAGCGCTCAGTGGCCACGAGCGTGATGAGTGTTGCGGCAAATCCCGCGGCAATGAGGACATTCTTGCGGTTGGTCACTTGGCGGCCCTCGCTGGCCAGAGTACGCCCTGATTGGCCTTCGTCACCGGCGCGATTCCGCCGTAGATGAACTTCTGGATGCGTTTTCCTTCCAGTCCTTCGCCGGTGTAGACATTGCCCTTGGAGTCCACGGCGATGCTGCCCACGGCGTAGAAGGTTCCCGGAAGCCGGCCGCCCTCGCCGAACGCGGTCAGTTCTTCGAGCTTAGCTCTGTTCAGGATGCGCACGCGCTGGTTCGTGCCGTCGGCCACATAGAGAAAGCGCTGCGCTGCATCGGCCGAGAGCGCGATGTCCCAGACCGAACCTTCAGCAAGAGTGCTGGCGGCAACCTTCACTTCCTTCACAAAGCTGCCGTCGCTCGTCTTGAAAACCTGGATGCGATTGTTGCGCTGGTCGCAGACGTAGAGCATTCCATCCTTGGACGTCTCCACGCACGAGACGTTGGAGAACTGCCCCGCGGATCCAGCCGCGTCGCTCGGCGCGGCGCCATTGGCGCCCCAGTACTTTTTGATTGCGCCTGTGTTGACATCGACCTCAACGACACGACGGTTGCGCGCGCCGTCCGCGATATAGGCCGTGTTGCCGTCGGCGCTAAACGTGATGCGCATCGCGCCGCCGAACATCTCCATTGACGCGCTGTTGGGCGGAAGCGCCGGGGCCGCGCCCCGACCCCCGCGTCCGCCTCGACCGCCCGCTGCCCCGCCGCGGCCAGCCGCAACTGGCGCGGCCGCGCCCCCTCGCGCGCCGGGCGAGACGCCCTGGT
>JARIET010000162.1 GCA_031127185.1 Gemmatimonadota bacterium
TTTTAATGAAGGGCCTGGACGCCGGCCGGCTCAGCCGTGATGACGCGGCGGTTGCGACGCACCTCGATCAGTGCCTGGGCTGCCGCGCCTGCGAGACGGCATGCCCCTCGGGCGTACCGTACGGACAGCTGCTTGAGGAAACTCGTGCGACGCTGGCGGAGGCGCGTCCGCTTCCGCTCATCGCGCGCGCTGTGCTCTTTGTGTTTGCGCGCCCGGCTCTTTCGCGGCTGGCGTTCGCTCTCGCGCGCCTGACGCGCGAGAGCGGCGTGAGCGGATTGCTGGCAAAGCTGCCGGGAAGAATCGGCATCGGGATGGCGAATCTCGAGGCCACACGACGTGATGCGCCAACGGCGGCGCACGGCGCACGCTCCGCAGCGGCTCACGCGACACCGGTCGCACGGGCGTCGATCGCCGCACGCCCGGCGGTAAAACGCCCACCCGTCGTTGTCCTCACCGGATGTGTAATGGAGGGGCTGCTCGCGCCGGTGAACCGTGCGACGGAACGAGTGCTCGCGTTCAACGGCTATCAGCTCCGCCCGGCGGCGGCACAGGTGTGCTGTGGCGCGCTTCACGCGCACGCCGGCGCGCGCGCGACCGCACGCGAACTCGCGCGACGGAACATCGCCGCATTCGAAGCGTCGGGCGCCGACTTCTTTGCCGTCAACTCGGCCGGATGCGGTGCTTCGATGAAGGAATACGGCCACCTGCTCGCGGATGACGCCGGGTGGAAGGATCGCGCTGAGGCGTTCTCGCGGAGTGTTCGCGACGTGAGCGAACTGCTCGCCGAGGCCGGACCGGTGCCGGCGGAACTCCCGGGCGGCGGGCGTGTTGCGGTGGATTTCCCCTGTCATCTGCAGCACGGCCAGCGACTCAACGACCCACCCGCTCGCCTGATGCGGGCCATGCGAGGCATCGAGGCCACAGAGCTCCCGGACGCCACGCAGTGCTGTGGCAGCGCCGGGCTGTACTCTCTCTCGAACCCTGCCCTCTCGCAACAGATTCTCGCGCCGAAACTGACCGGGATCGCGGCCAGCAACGCCGATGTGGTGGCCACGGGTAATCCCGGATGCATGATGCATATCGGCGCGGGACTGGTCCGCAGCGGCAGCCGTGTGCAAACCCGGCATCCGGTCGAGTTGCTCGACGCCGCGTATGCAGCCGCCAGTCGCGCCGGTACGGTGCAATGACCGGCGCCTACGCTGCCACACGTGCCGGTGCCGCCTTCATGGTGCGCAGCGATCGCGTGCGCATGGAGTTCGCCGGCGCCAAACCGGCAGAGACGCTCAACGGCATCTTCACGAATGATATCGGCCTGCTCCGACCGGGCGGCGGACTCTACGCCGCGGCGCTCACGAACAAGGGCAAGGTCGTGGCCGACGTGCGGGTCTTTGCGCGCGAAGATGGCTTCGTGGTCGACACGTCAGCGGCGGCAGGACCGGCATTCATCTCGATGATCCGCAAGTACGTGAACCCGCGACTCGCAACGTATCGAGACGTCACGACAGTCATTGGCACCATCGGCGTATTTGGCCCGACCGCTGCACATACCGCAGGCACTGCAGTCGGTCTGGCCGCAGAACAACTCGATGCGCTGCAGCCGTATGGCCACCTTTCACTACCTCCACGCACCGGGTTCGTTGCGCGTGTGCCTGATCTGGGTGTGGTCGGGTTCGACATTTTTGCCCCGACCGACGAGATAGACGAAATCCGGGCGCGACTCCAGGGCGCGGGGAGCGGCCAGCTCTCACCGGAGGACGCGCATACCCTCCGTGTGGAAGCCGGACGTCCCCTCTACGGCGCGGACATGGATGAGAACGTGCTGGCGCAGGAAGCCGCACTCGACCGGGACGACCTGGCCGCCATCTCGTTCAACAAGGGTTGCTATACGGGACAGGAAACCGTGGCGCGCGTGCACTTCCGCGGGCACGTCAATCGCACGCTTCGGGGCCTGCGCGCGGAATCAACGCTGCCGACCGGTGCGACCTTGCATGACCCAGACGGTGCCCAGGTTGGCGAGGTTCGGTCGGTGGCACAATCGCCACGGTTCGGCGCGATTGCGCTCGCCTACGTTCGCCGCGAACTGGCCGATGGCTCGCGATTGACGGCGCGAACGCCACGTGGAGAGCTGCCGGCGACCGTCACGCCACTTCCATTCGTGTAGCAAAACAAAAGGCGCGCCGTTTCGGGCGCGCCTTCGTTCTGCAGCTTGGAGCCGCGTGTTACGGCGTCTTCTTTTCGGCAGCCGGTGCGGCGGCCTTCGCCATGGAGTCGGCCATCATGGCCGAATCGGCTGCGGCCTTCATCGCTGCGCTGTCCGGGGTCGCAGCGACGACCGGCGCCGCCGCAGGCGGCGCCGCTTCCGGGGCCTTCTCGCCAGCGCACGCGGCAACCGCGAGCACGGACGCAACAAACAGAATGCGCTTCATTGTTCGAATCTCCTGGGGGATTTGTGCCACTGACCGGTTGGCGCGATTTGCGCGTGCCGGTGGCAGCTACGAATATTAGTGGGTTCAGGTTCCGGAATCAAGCCTAGTTTATTCGCAACTCCAAGTGCCGCAAGCAGTTGGACATTAGATTCACCCTTTCATTCCACGCACCCGGCGGCAGGTACGATGGTGATTGACTCCTTGAACGGCGACGGCGCCGGCGCGCAGGTCATTCGCGGTGCGTGTCCACACGACTGCCCGGACTGCTGTGCCACGCTCACGACCGTCGAGAACGGCCGCGCCACGCGCATACAGGGCGACCCCGATCACCCGTTCACCCAGGGGTTTCTCTGCGCCAAGGTGAATCGCTATCTCGATCGCACGTACCACAAGGACCGCCTCACGGTACCGCTGCGACGAACGGGCCCGAAGGGGAGCGGTCAGTTTGAACCCGCGACGTGGGATGAAGCGCTCACCAGCATCGCGGAGAAACTGAACGCCATTCGTGCGTCGAGTGACGGCCCTCAGTCGATCCTTCCGTACTCCTATGCAGGCACGATGGGCTATGTGCAGGGCGAGTCGATGGACCGGAGGTTCTTCAACCTGATCGGCGCTTCGCAGCTCGACCGCACGATCTGCGCAACTGCCGGTGCCGCCGGAATGCAGATGACGGTGGGCGCCAACGTCGGTGCCGACGCCGAGGGGCTTCCGTGGAGCGACCTCGTGCTGCTCTGGGGGACAAACACGTTGACGGCCAATCCTCACATGTGGCCGTATGTCACCAAGGCACGCGAGAACGGCGCGACGGTGATCTGCATTGACCCGATCCGCACCCGCACCGCTGATCAGTGCGACGAGTGGATCGGCATACGGCCGGGCACGGACGCGGCGCTCGCCCTGGCGATGATGCACGTGATCTTCGCTGAGGGGCTCGAAGACGCGGATTACATCGACCGGTACACGATTGGCGGCGACCAACTGCGCGACCGCGCGAAGGAATGGACGCCGGCGCGCGCAGCAACACTTTGCGGGATCAGCGAGGAGACAATTGTCTCGCTCGCGCGCCGGTATGGGCGGGCGAAGGCGGCATTCCTGCGCATCAACTACGGCCTGCAGCGTCACGGTGGCGGCGGAATGGCCGTGCGCACACTCGCCTGTCTTCCCGCAGTCTGCGGACATTGGCGCCGTCCCGGCGGCGGCATCCTGCTCTCATCGAGCAAGAGCTTCCAGTTCAACAAGGACGCCCTGACGCGCCCCGATCTCGCGACGGGGCCGACGCGCACGATCAACATGATCAAGCTTGGCGAAGCGCTGAACTCGCCCGATGCCGGCGTCGGCGGGCCACCGGTGAAGGCGTTCATCTGCTACAACTCGAACCCGGCGGCCGTTGCCCCGGATCGCAATGCCGTGGTGAAGGGCCTCGCACGCGAAGACCTGTTTTCGGTGGTGCTCGAGCACTTCCAGACGGACACCGCCGATTGGGCCGATTGGATCCTGCCCGCGACGACGCAGCTAGAGCATTGGGACGTGCATTTCTCGTACGGCCATCTCTACGCCAGCCTCAACAAGCCGGCGATCGCGCCGATAGGTGAGGCCAAACCGAACACCGAAATCTTCCGCCTCATTGCCGCGAAGATGGGACTCGAACATCCGGCGCTGAACGAGGACGATGTTGCGATCATCAAGGGTGCGCTCCACACGACGAGCGACCGGATGACGGGCGTCACCTTTGATGCGTTGGCGGACAAGGGATGGATGCGCCTCAACGTCCCCCGCCCCTTTGTGCCGTTCGCCGAGGGGAACTTCCCAACGCCGAGCGGCAAATGCGAGTTCTACTCGGAGCGGCTGAAGGCGATGGGGATGGACCCGCTGCCGACGTTCACCCCGCCGCATGAGTTCCCGGAGACCACGCCGGTGCTCGCGGCCAGGTATCCGCTGCAGCTCATTTCCTCGCCACGACACCAGTTTCTGAACTCGACGTTTGTCAACATCGATTCACTTCGGCGCGGCGCCGCGCCCGAGGTCGTGCTCCACACCGTTGACGCGGGCGAGCGCGGGATTGTCGAGGGAATGCGGGTGGTAGTCGCGAACGACCGCGGCTTTTTCACCGGCGTCGCTCGCGTGGGCGATGCGGTCCGCGAAGGCGTCGCAAACGCGCCCAGCGTCTGGTGGACGAAACTGGCTCCCGATGGCAGAAATGCCAACGACACGACGTCACAACTCGAAACTGATCTCGGCCGGGGTCCGGTGTTCTACGACAATCTGGTGGAGATCAGTCCGGCGGACTGACGTTGTTCAACGGTCGAACCAGTACGCCACCTTGATCATCACGACGTCCCTCGCCGGAGCCCGGAACAGCGCGCTTGCATCGTCACCGAGGCCGAACGGGCGCACCGCCGAGTCGTCGCGCGCCTCGGCCCAGACGAAGTAGACCGTCGAGCCCGGCCGAAACTCCCATCGCAACACCGTGTTGGTGCGAAGCGCCCGCGCGCTGAAGTTCGGATTCGCAAACGAGAAGTTCGCCGTACCATTGCCGTCTGTGTCCACGGAGTATCGCGAAGTGGCACTGGAATAACTGATCGCGGCGGGTGCGATCAGCGGATACCGGAGGTTCACATCACTGGCATGCGGCGCAACCACGCGGCGGAACTGGTCGTAGGTGCCGCCGCTCACGAAGGGCTGCGCGTAGACGTCCAAAGTGACCGTGGGGCTTACCGCGTAACTCACGCGCGCGGTGAGCGACGCCGTGGTCTGGTCGAGCGCACCGACGACGTACTCACGAACGCCGCCGGTTGCTGTTGCCGATGCCACGTATTGAGTCGCTGGAAAATTGCGTGTCCAGAGGGGAGTCAGCGTCACGTTCGTGCGCGAGGTTGGGCGAAACATGAATGACGGGTCAATGGTCCAGGTGGACCCACCCAGCTCGTCGTTCAACTGAAGTCGCGCGTGACCGCGGACGCGCCACGAGCGCCGGGAATCCGAGTTGACCGAGACGTTCATGTTGGTGTAGCCCGAGCGCCGCAATCCGGGACCGCCTCGCAGCTCCCAGGCCCAGAGCTGGGCGTTCCAGCGATCGACCGATCCGTTGAACGACCAGAAATTGCGGAAGAGCAGATTGCCCTGAAGCACGGCTGATGGGCGCATGAGTTGACCGCCGATCGTGTGGGCGGCAACGCCCGAGGCGTCGACCCACCAGTCACGAACGAGTTTCCCGGGGCGGGTTACGCGGTATCTTGCCTGAGCTGACGTGTACCAGACGTCCGTGTAGCTCACGAAGCCGACATCGTTGACCTCAAAGCCGGGCGTGCGCAGCCCGCCGCCGACCTGCCAGGTCAGCCGGCTTCCGCCGATGCGGCCGACAAAGAACTCCCCTGCGGCGCCGGTCATTGAGGTCAAGGTAGAGTCGAAGTCGTAGCCATCAGCGTCCGGCCGCTGCCAGTAGTGCACAGACGACCGCTGGGTTGCGGAGATGGCCGCGCGACTTCCACTGACGGCTGAGAAATATCCCCAGCCGGTGACTTCGAACCGGTCACGGCCGAATCGGTGGAATCCGTTGAACCCTGCACCGATCGCGGATGACCGGAGTGCGTTGAATGCGGGATCGTCGAGATCACGGCTGGTGCCAGTGCCGAGCACGCCGAATCCACTTCGCCCACGACGAAAGTCCCTGCTCATCCGCGCGACCATATATCGCGTAGCGGGCTCGACCCGAGTCGTGGCGCGGACGCCGGCCGCGTCGATGGTGCGTGCACGCGCATCGTCGGTGAGCGCGGCGATGAGTCCAAACGACGTGCCATTGGCAAGCTTGCCGGAGAGCTTCGCCGCGCCGAGGATGGTCGCCGTTCCCGGGGCATCGACAAACCCGCCTGCGGGTGCCTTGGCACTGATCTGAGGGGACCGGCCGATGCGCCGGGAATAGAACGCAAACCCTTCTGGAACGAGTGGGAAGTTGAAAATCTGCGAGCCTTCCGTGAAAAACGGGCGGCGCTCGGGATAAAACGTCTCAAAGGCGGTCAAGTTCACAACCGAGGGATCGGCATCAACCTGCCCGAAGTCCGGATTCACGGTCGCAGTGAGCGTGACGTTGGAGCTGAGGCCATACTTCATGTCCAGACCGGCCGAGCCCCAGGTGACGTTGCGCCCCTTGAGCGGATTGTTGGCCGCACTTGGATCACTGGTCACGCGACCGACCGTGTATGGCAGGAGTTCGAGAGGTCGTCCCGCGTTCGTTCCTGCCAACCCGCGCAGTTCGCCCATCAACGAGACAAACCGGCCGTCGGTCGGCAGCACGCGCGCCCAGTGGCTCACCTCAGCACGCCTCCCAATTGTGCGCGCGAAGTTGATTCCCCAGACCATGTCGCCGCTGGTGCTGAACCGGAGCTGAGAAAGCGGGATACGAAATTCCGCGG
>JARIET010000163.1 GCA_031127185.1 Gemmatimonadota bacterium
GGCGCGGCCGGAGCAGGCGCCGTGCCGGCCTTGCCGATCTGCCGGATGAAGGCGCCATCGTGCGAGAACACGAGCACCTGCCCATCCATACCGCCGCTTCCCGCGATCCAGACGTTGCCGTTGGGAGCCACCGCGATACCGCTCGGTATCAGCGGCCATTCGTAGCCCGGGCCCGGCCCGCCCCAGGACTTGATTCGGTTGCCGCCGGCGTCGAACTCAATCACCGGATGTTCGCTGAAACAGCAGCTGGCAATTGGCGGCGTCTGGTCTGCGCCCGTTTCCGTCCGCGCGGTGAACGAGTTGACGTTGTGCACCACGAAGATGTGGTCGTGGCGGTCAACCGCGAGTCCCGTCACCGACCCGAGGAGCTTGTTGGACGGAAGCGGCTTGGGCCACATCATGTCCACGGTGAAGCGCGGCGCCGTCTTTCCGGCGGCGGCCTGCGCGGCCGGCGCTTTGGTGCCCGTTGACGCGGGGGCCTTGGTCGCCTGGGCACCGGCGCTGACCGTCAGGGCTAGCGTGAGTCCGACGGCCGTACCGCGGGCCGCAACAGCGGCCAGTGCAATGATTCTTTGAGTCGCTGCCATCACCCGTTCTCCTGGTCGATCCGGTGGGGGACCCCACGGACTGGTGTGGGGCACTGGGACGCGGTGTAAGTTCTGCGACGATGCGTATCGCCTTTATTCCGGCGGGGTACCAGCCTTGATACTACGGTCAGTTACGCGGCGCCGTCCAGTCACGCTGGCCGTTATCGGCGCGCTCGCCCTGATTCTGGGCGCGCGCGCCACGGGCGACGCCCACGAAATCCCGACGAGTGTGACCGTCATCGCGTACCTGAAACCAGAGGGCAACTCGCTGCGCCTCGTGGCGCGGCTTCCCCTCGAGGTCATGCGCGACATCCAGTGGCCACTGCGCGGGCCCGGCTACCTCGAACTCGACAAACTTGGCACCCTGCTTCAGGATGGAACCAAGATCTGGGTGATCGACAACCTCAAGCTCTACGAGAACGGATCAGCGCTCCCCGCGCCCCAGATCCGCGGCATTCGCATAAGCCTTCCGAGTGATCGCGCCTTCGAGAGCTATGAAACGGCGTTCGCCAATGTGAGCCTGGCGCCATTGCCGGTGACGACCGATCTCGCGCGACAGCAGGCGATGGTGGATCTAGTCCTCGACTATCCAATCGCGTCGGCCGAATCGCGTTTTTCGATTGACCCGACCCTTGCTCGGCTCGCCATCCGCCTGACCACTGTGCTGAGGTTCTTGCCGCCGGGCGAAAGCGAGCGGGTCTTCACCTACGACGGCGACCCTGGCCGCGTCCACCTCGACCCGAACTTCTTTCAGGCGGCGCGGCATTTCATCGCACTCGGGTTCGCACACATCCTCGATGGCATCGACCACCTGCTTTTCGTCTTGTGTCTCGTGATCCCGTTCAGGCGGATCCGGCCCCTTCTGGTCATTGTGACGGCCTTCACCGTGGCACATTCGATAACGATGGTCGGGTCAGCGTTGGGGTTTGCGCCCACGGCGCTGTGGTTCCCGCCAGCGGTCGAAGTACTGATCGCGCTCTCGATTGTCTACACCGCGTTCGAGAACATCGTCGGTGCGCGCGTCGAGCGCCGGTGGATGATCGCGTTCGGATTCGGCCTCATCCACGGCTTTGGATTTTCGTTTGCCCTTCGCGAGTCGCTCCAATTCGCCGGTAGCCACCTCGCGGTTTCGCTCGCGGCGTTCAACGTCGGCGTCGAGCTGGCGCAGGTCGCCGTGCTGCTGGTCGCGGTTCCACTGCTGACCTGGGCGTTTCGCCGAATCGTGGCCGAACGAATGGGAACGATCATTCTTTCGGCGCTTGTGGCCCACACGGCCTGGCACTGGATGACCGAGCGCGGCGGCAATCTGGGCGAATATGCGCTTACCTGGACCGGCGCCGAGTTGGTGCGGGTCCTGATCCTGCTTGTGGTGGGGGCGGCCGTGCTCTGGTACGGCCGCCCGCTGGTGCGGCGGGCACTCGGACCGACGGACCCGGCCCCCCCACCGCACGGTGCAGCGCAATAGGGGCCAAGACCGTAGATTCTGTCAAATGCCCATTACTTCCATCTATAGACTCGCTCGGGGCGCCGCCGGATTTGTTGGTATCCTGCTGTTCGTGCCGTCCGCAGGCGCACAGGCCAGCGATACGTCCGCGCTATCGACTGCCCTCGGCGTGTACACCGCAGCGCAGGCCACCAGAGGCCAGGAAATCCACGGCGCCTCCTGCCTCTCGTGTCACAAGCCCATCGAGACGATCGGCGAGAGATTCTGGAATACGATTGTCGGCAGGCCGGTGGCCGAGTTTTTCAGCTACCTCCAAACCACTATGCCCCAGGACAATCCCGGGAGCCTCAGCGGAGAGGATTACGCGGCGGTGATCGCGTACATCTTCAGCCTGAACGACCTGCCGCTCGGGGAAACTCCCCTGTCTGCTGATTCGGTGGCACTCTCCAAGATCACAGTCGCACCACTCCCCCCCCCAGCACGTTCCCTCAGGACAGGAAAACGACGATGACGGTACGCACTCCCCACCGGCGATCGGTCATTCTGGGCATCCTTGCCACGGCCGTGATCGCTCTCGCCGTGATCGCAACGCCATCCACCGCGCGCCAGGGCTCTGGTCTCGTGCGCGGAAACAAGCCCGGCGAATGGCGGTTCTGGGCCGGCGACGCGTATGCCACGCGCTATTCGCCGCTCGACCAGATCAACGCGTCGAACTTCGGCAAGCTCCAGGTCGCGTGGCAGTGGAACGCGGCACAGGACGGCCACGACGAGTACTACCGCACCACGCCGCTCTTTGCGAACGGCCGCATCTTCACGGTGGCGACCACGCACCGCTACGCCTATGCGATTGATCCGGCTTCGGGCAACACGCTGTGGAAATGGAACACCTTCAACGAAGGCATCCGCTACAAAAAGGCACCGCGCCAGTTCGCCGGCCGCGGGCTCGCCTACTGGACCGATGGCAGCAACGAGCGCGTGATCGTCACGACGCCCGGCTACCACATGACCTCGCTGGATGCGAAGACAGGCAAGCCCGACCCGCGCTTCGGCAAGAACGGCATAGTGGACCTGCAGGCCGGCCTGGGCTATCCGCTGGTGCCCCTCGCCGTGGATGACTCAGGCGACCTCGTGATTTCCGAGGAGTATCCGCTCCGCGCGGCAAAGCCCGGCGAGAAGTGGGACCCGGTCAAGAAGATCGGCGCTGATGGCCAGATTGGTATCGACCCGAAAGAAGGGCAGATCGGCGTGAGCTCGCCGCCCATCATCATCGGCAACGTAATCATCGTCGGCAACTCGTCGATGCACGGCTATTACCCGCTCCGCAAGCACAACATTCCGGGCTTTGTGCGAGGATTCGATATCAAGACCGGCCGCCAGCTCTGGAAGTTCAACCTCGTGCCGCAGCCCGGCGAGTTTGGCTGCGACACCTGGAAGCTCGGCTGCAAGATTGGCTCGTCGGGCGTCGGCAAAGTGGATCCGTGGGCGCCGTACTCGGCCGATCCAGAACTTGGCCTCGTGTACATCCCCGTCGGCATGCCGGTGGCGGATGAGTACGGCGGTCACCGTCCGGGCGACAACCTCTTCGCGAACAGCATCGTCGCGATTGATGTGAAGACGGGCCTTCGAAAGTGGCATTACCAGCTCGTGCACCATGATATCTGGGACTATGACAACTCGATGGTGCCGAACCTGCTCGACGTGACGGTCAATGGTCGCCTGCGGAAGGTTGTGGCGCAGACGACGAAGGACGGCATGTTCTATGTGCTCGACCGTGCCACGGGCGAGCCCATTTGGCCGATCGTGGAGACGCCGGTGGGCCAGAGCGAAGTGCCGGGCGAGGTGACCTCGCCGACGCAACCGATTCCGAGCCGTCCGGCGGCGTACTCGCAGACCGGACTCGTGGAAGCGGACCTGATCGACTACACGCCGGCCATCAAGGATTCGGCGCTGAAACTCGCGAAGCAGTGCCGCATGGGCCCGTATTTCATTCCCCCGTCGCCCATCAACGGTATCGCAGCGAATGGCGGGCAGTCGCAGTACCGCTGCTCCTGGTATGCCCCGGGCGCCAGCGGCGGTGTGAACATCGACGGCGGCAGCGCGGTCGATCCTGAGACGGGCATGATGTATGTGGGCGCGCAGGCTGGGCTGTCCACGGCGCAGGTGCAGAAAGATCCCTGCTCGGAGATCGAGTACACGTCGCCGCACGACAGCTGCGGCTCGCCTGGCGCATTGCCGCCACCGCCGGGATATGTGCGGCCCGCCGCAGGAGCGGGCGCCGGCCGCGGCGGTGGATTCAGCCGCGCGGCGATCACCAGCAACATCAATGGCATCTCGATTCTGAAGCCGAAGCAGTTGGGCGGCATCACAGCCTATGACATGAACACCGGTGACAAGAAGTGGTGGGGCCCGAACGGCGGGATCTTCTATGACGTGCCGGTGCCGGCGGGGGCGCTCTGGGCCGGCGTCACCTCGCTCCCGAAGCGGCCGAACAACTCGAGTCAGCCCCAGCTGATCGTCACGAAGACGCTGCTGATCAATGGCACGGGACGCGGCGGTGGGTTCAATCCGGGCGGCGGACGCGGTGGCGCGGCCGGCGGACGTGCCGGGGGAGCTGGAGCAGCCCCGACCGCACCGGCTTGGGTACCGAAGCTCTACGCCTGGGACAAAGCCAGCGGGAAACTGGCCGACTCCGTCGCGATTCCATCAGTGACGAGCGCCGTGCCGATGACGTTCCTGCACGCCGGCAAGCAGTACATCGTGTTCGCCACAGGTGCCGGCACCAACACGAAGCTCGTCGGGCTCACGTTGCCGTAGCCCGCAGTCGCAACCGTCTTGTCGAACGAGCCCGCTCCGGAATCCGGAGCGGGCTCGGCGTTTCTACGGCGCCTGACGCTCGAGCATCGTGATCTTCTGCCAGATCTTGTTGCTCATGGCCGCGCAGAGATTCTCGATCTCGTTCACCGCTCCCAACGTCACGCTGTCGTTGAAGTGCTGCGCGTGCAGGGCGGCGAGTTTTCCAGTCACTGAGAGCAT
The DNA here is from genome assembly GCA_031127185.1 of Gemmatimonadota bacterium. Classification (GTDB taxonomy): domain Bacteria; phylum Gemmatimonadota; class Gemmatimonadetes; order Gemmatimonadales; family Gemmatimonadaceae; genus Fen-1231. The sequence goes on from JARIET010000163.1 coordinate 5,065, forward strand.
CTCACTGCAGTAGTCCAGGTACCGCCCCAGCTCCATCGTCGTCAGGGATCGCTGCGGTGATGACGGCGTGTCGGCCGCTGGCGAACTGACCCGGACTGGATCTTTCGTCAACTGGTGCATGTCCACGATGTGCGCGATGCTACGCAGCTTATGCAGCGATTCGAGTGCGCGCCTGCGCTTCACCCGGTCCTCAAGGCTCATCAGGAAGAAGACCGCGATTCCCAGGAAGATAAAGTCATTGATCAGTGCCTCGGTCGTCTGGACAGCGCTGGCCAGTCCATCAATTCCCGTTGGCAGCCTGAGCGTGGCCACCAGCGTCACCAGCACAGCGCCGATGGTGATGATGATCGCCCATACCGCGATTCGAATCGGCCAGTTGGGCTGCGCCAGGAACGTCATGAGGCGCGCGGTGGAGTCACCGACCGCGATCAGGTCTCCCGCCACCCGCCCCAGCCCCGCCCCGGGAAAACGTTCCTCTATCCGGTCGCGAAGCCGAACGAGTGTGTCCTGTATGAGTAGTACGTCGAGAAGCGGCGTCGGCACAGGATGAAGCTGCCGCCGCGGTCACGCCTCCCGCAACTCTGCCAGGCGCCACTGCCAGAGCGCCACACCGATCGCCAGCGCGCCGACGACAACTAGAGCAGCGGTGTTCCGCTCAACGAAGGCCGTCCCGAGGTAGACCGAGCCAACCGCATAGGGAAGCTCGGCCAGTGCCAGCGCCGAGAGATATACGCGCCGCCGAATCCCCGCGATGCCGAAGAAGTAGCCGGCCACGTCACTCGGCACAGCGAACTGAATCAGCAGGACTGTGGCGAACGGCGCGTTTGGCGCGGCAATGTGTCCGTAACGTTCGAGCTGCGCCGCAGAGAGCAGCCGCCGCACGGCTGGGTGGCCGAGGTGACGCCCGACGGCGAAGGTGACGACACCGCCGACGAACCATCCAATCATCAGGAGGAACACGGTGACCGGCGAACCCCACGCGGCGACACCGACCGGTATGAGCGCGACGCTGGACACGAATACCAGCATGGACGACACGGCGGCCAGCGTCGTGAAGACCACCGCACCCCAGACGGGATGCGCACTGATCGCGGGCTGTGCTGAGGCGATGAGGCCCGTGACCCAGGTGTGCAGCGGTGCCGATGCTGAAATGGCTCCCAGAACCGCCAGCGCGCCGATCATCAGAATCAGCCGCCGTGCCGGCAGCAGCCGGCGGTGCGAATGTTTTCGTTGCATGGCGCGGGCCATCCGGCCTCCGTGTCCCACAAGATGTCGCCGTCGCACCAGTTCCTGCGTAGGTGATTGGCTTTATCCGCTGTAGGGAAACCGCCGATAGGGCTTCACGGTTCCGCCGACACCCGAAATCACCTCGCAGTCGTACACTGTACCACGGAACCACGGGTTGGACGCATCACCAAGGAGCAGCCAGATGGACGCCATCCAGGTTGCCATGCTCGCACTGACGGCAGTCGCCGTCGGCATCATGTGCGCGATCACGGTACAGCTCTACCTGACCGTGCGCGAGATGCGAGCGGAGCTCCACGCCGTGCGGGCACAGATCCTGCCGATGCTCGACCGGCTCAACGGTTCCACACAGATCGCCGCGGCGGTGGCGGTCGCCATCGCCGCTGGAGTGAAGGCGTTCCGGGAATCGAACCGGGATGCCGCAGGTGACTCGATTCGCCAGGAGGAGATGCCATGACAGAGCCCAACGGAA
>JARIET010000164.1 GCA_031127185.1 Gemmatimonadota bacterium
ATCGGGGGCGCAGTATGGCAGCCGCGCGCTGGGCGGCAACCTGGAGTACCGACTGCCTCTCGGACTTCCCGCAAAAGGCCTGGGCTCAACGCCGCTCTACTTTCAACGACTCTCGGCGGCCGTCTTTGCGGATGGCGCCGCGGCCTGGTGTCCGTCGGGCGCAAAGGGTTCCTCCATCTGCCCACGTGCCACGCCGCGCGAGTGGATGAGCAGCGTGGGCGCCGAACTGCATCTCGACGCTGCCGTACAGTACGACTCACCTTATCGGCTCCGGGTTGGCGTTGCGACTCCGACATCCGGAAAGAAGTACTTCGGGAAATCGAACGTCACGTCATACATCACCGTGGGGTTGCCGTTTTGAGCATCGATCCCACCGCGTTCATCCACGAGCAGGCCACCGTGCTCGGGAACGTCACGCTCGGTGCGCGGAGCAGCGTCTGGCCGGGCGCTGTGCTGCGCGGCGACACCGATCGCATCGAGATTGGCGACGACTCGAATGTGCAGGATGGCGCCGTCATTCACTGCGATGAAAACATTCCGTGCATCGTTGGCAAGCGGGTGACGATCGGCCATCTCGCGATGGTGCACGGGGCGATCGTGGAGGACGGCGCGCTGATCGGCATCGGCGCGATTGTGCTCAACAACGCAAGGATCGGAGCCGGTTCGCTGATTGGCGCCGGCGCGGTCGTGGCCGAAGGCGTTGTTATACCGCCGAACTCGCTGGTGCTTGGTGTGCCCGCCAAAGTGAAGGGCGAGCTGAGTGACGAGCAGCGTGCGCGCGTGGCAAATGGGTATCGCGCCTATGTGGAGCTCGCCGCGCGCCACAAGAGCGGCGCGATACCGCGACACCGATAGACAACGATCGCTGGCGACTGGAGTATAAGTGGTGGCCCAACTCATCCTGGTCCAGTGCCAATGAATGCTCGCATCGTGAAAACCGCTTCGGCTGTCGCCATCCTGTTTTCCGCCGCCTGTAGTTCCGTCAACGACCCCGGCGGTGGAGTTGTTTGCACCACCGAGGCTCGCGCTGCGATCAGTATCACGGTGGTTGATTCGCTTACGGGTCAACCGACGGCGTTCACCGGGCTGTTCGCCCGCGCGGTGGACGGCACCTATGCTGATTCTGCCAGCTTCTTCACGAATCCAGGGAGTGGTGCCGTGAGTACCGGGTTGGCGTATGAGCGAAAGGGCACCTACGCCGTGACGGTCGGGGCTGCCGGGTATCAGAACTGGGTCAAGACCGGCGTGAACGTGACCGCCGGCGAATGCCATGTAAACGGCGTTTTACTCACGGCGCGATTGGTGAGGTAGCCGAAGAGGCGATCCGGCGCGCGCACAGCCTGGCACCGGCGGGGCCCGTCCCCCCACGTCCCCCCACGTCCCGTAGTTCCCCGTTGTTACCCCGACGCGAATCCATCCGTCGATTAACCGCATGTGTTAGCAGGCAAGCACTAGCGAAGCGGAGCGGAAGTCGATACGATAGACAACCCCGCCCGCGGGTCGGATCTTCATCCGGCGCCCACGGGCGGGTTGTCGTCTCCACAGGCGGCAAGTCGTTGCCAATAAATCAGTTACAACTGAGATACATGTGACCGGATTGTGTCGCCCCGCTGTAGTGATTGGCGCCACCTTATTCCCTCACATTCTTTGCACGTTCGGTGAGTCACTGTTTCTTATCTGTGACTTTATCCCGGAAAGTCGTTGCAGTAAAACGAGTTACGTTGTGCTGGCGTGGAAACACGACCACCCATAGCATTACCGCCCCTGCCTTCCGCATCAACAGCTCTTCGAGAAACGCGAATGCCTCAAAAGACTCCTCCCACCACCGGTGTTTCGCTCTCCGCAAACGCCCGCACCGTTCTCGAGAAGCGCTACCTGGTACGCGACAAGACTGGCAAGCCTACCGAGACTGTGGAGGAGATGTTCTGGCGCGTGGCTACGACGGTTGCCGAGGCCGATCGCAAGTATGGGAAGACCGATGCCGAGGTCGACGCGACGGCCACGGTATTCTATGAATTGATGACGCAGCGTCGGTTTGAGCCGAACTCGCCGACCCTTATGAACGCGGGTCGCCCACTCGGCCAGCTCTCTGCCTGCTTTGTGCTCCCGGTCGAGGATGCGCTGTCAAACGGCAGCGCGGGCATCTACGACACGCTTCGTTCAATGGCGCTCATCCATCAGAGCGGCGGAGGCACTGGCTTCTCGTTCAGCCGGCTGCGCCCGCGCGGCTCCATGGTGCGTTCGACTACGGGCGTTGCCAGCGGCCCTGTGTCGTTCATGAAGCTCTACGACGCATCCACGGATGCGGTGAAGCAGGGCGGTACGCGCCGTGGTGCCAACATGGGCATCCTTCGCGTGGACCACCCGGACATCATGGAGTTCATCACCTGCAAGGAAGACCTCACGCAGATCGTGAACTTCAACATCTCCGTTGGCGTGACGGCGACCTTCATGAAGGCGCTCGAGGCCAAGGGCTCGTACGATCTCGTGGACCCGGTCACCAAGCAGATCACCGGGCAGATGGAAGCGACGGTCGTGTGGGACAAGATGATCGAGGGCGCCTGGCGCACCGGCGAACCCGGCGTCTTCTTCATTGACGAAGCCAATCGCTACAACCCGGTTCCGCAGCTTGGCGCCTACGAGGCGACGAATCCGTGTGGGGAGCAGCCGCTGCTCCCATATGACGTCTGCAACCTCGGCTCGATCAACGTCGGCTACTACGTCAACAACGGGAAGATGGACTGGGAGTCCTTCGCCAAGGACATCCATCTCTCCACGAAGTTCCTCGACAACGTCATCGACGCCAACAAGTACCCGCTGCCGGAGATCTCTTCGCTCTCGCAGCGCATCCGCCGCATTGGCCTTGGCGTGATGGGTTTTGCTGACGCGCTGATTCGCCTTGGCATTGCGTACGACACGCCGGAAGGTGTGGAGTTTGGCCGCAAGGTGATGGAGTTCACCGACGTCGAGGCCAAGAAGGAGAGCGAGCGGCTCGCCTTTGAGCGTGGTGCGTTCCCCGAGTGGAGCCAGAGCATCTGGGGCCCGGACGATTCCGCGGCGAAGGATGCGGCAGGCAAGCGTGTGCGTCCGATGCAGAAGCTCCGCAACTGCAACGTGACCACTGTTGCTCCGACGGGCACCATCTCCATCATCGCCGGTTGCTCGAGCGGCCTGGAGCCGCTGTTCGCCGTGGCGTTCATGCGCAATCAGGCCGGCGCGTTGATGCCCGATGTGAACGAAGATTTTGTTGCGATCGCCAAGCGCGAAGGCTGGCACAGCGAAGAGTTGATGGAGCGCATCGCCAAGACCGGACACGTCAAGCACGCCGAAGTGCCGGCCAAGTGGCAGAAGGTGTTCGTCACGGCGAACAACATTGCCCCCGAGTGGCACATCTGGATGCAGGCGGCGTTTCAGGAGAACTGCGACTCGGCCATCAGCAAGACGACGAACTTCTCGCATACTGCCACGCAGGACGATGTGCGTCGCATCTACGAGCTCGCGTACAAGACGCACTGCAAGGGCGTCACCGTGTATCGCGATGGCTCGCGCGACAATCAGGTGCTCTCCACCGGCGCGACGGAAAAGGCCGCCGAGATTCGGAAGACCGGCGAAATGCGTCTGGAGACGGCCGATCTCCACGAGTCTATCGCCAACCTGACGAGCGAGAACGACCGGCTCAAGAAGCTGTTGTTCGATGCCGAGGCGGAAAATCTTCAGCGCAGGCAGAAGCGCTCACGCCCGGACGTGCTGCGCTCCACCTCGCTCCGAAAAGAGACGCCGCTCGGCGTGATGTTCGTGCACATCACCGAGGACGAGAAGGGGCAGCCCTTCGAAGTGTTCATCAACCTCGGCAAGGCCGGCGGTTCCGCGATGGCCGATGCCGAAGCGCTTGGGCGGCTGATCTCGCTCGCGCTGCGCTCGGGGATCCCGCTGGGTCAGGTGCATCGCCAGCTGCGCGGCATCTCGTCGGATCGCGCGGTGGGCCTCGGCCCGAGCAAGGTGATGTCGCTGCCGGATGCCGTGGGTCTGGCGCTGGAAGAGTGGATGCGCGCGAAGCAGGGGATACAGCAGGATCTGCTGGCGGGTGGATCACAGGCTGCGCTCACTCACGCTCCGTCGGTCGCGATTTCTCCGGTTGCGGTGACGCTGGGCGATGGCGGAGTGATGTACGAAGCCGAGAGTAACTCCGGTGGTCAGGCGTTCATTGGCACGTGCCCGGATTGCGGCTCACAGTTGGAGTTTGCTGAGGGCTGTGTGAAGTGCCATGTGTGTGGGTATTCAGAGTGCGGCTGACCTGATTGCCGCTTCGCTAGACGTGAACCGCCCCGGTCTCGAGAGAGGCCGGGGCGGTTTTGCTTCGGCAAATGCATTGAGCACTGGCTTCGGTAGAAGGAACCGCGTACATTAGGTCACATAATGAAGCCGTATCGTCCGCCGACCCCACCGCCCAAACGCGTGCGCGAGCCCATCCAGGTGTATCTGGACGAGCACGACCGCGCGCTGCTCGACGCCGCCGCGAAGCGCGCTGACCTCCCGCGCTCCGAGGTGCTTCGCATTGCGCTGCGACGCCTCGCGGCGGAGCTCCCGGGCACGGCGAGGCCCGGCGGTTCGCTGGCGACCCTCATCGGCGCGCTCGACACCGCCAAGGATGTGCCGCGCGATCTCGCCGAACATCACGATGACTACCTGTATCCGTGGCCGGCGGCCAGGACCCGGAAGGTCGCCGAAGGCAAGTGACGCGAGCCGCCATCGACACGAGCGCACTCCTCGCGCTCGCGAGCTCGCGCGATCAGTACCACGCGCGTGCGGTACAGGCCGACCGCAGCTTTCGCGCTGCGGGGGGACGGTGGCTCTCAACCACGCTCGTGTTATCAGAGTTGCACGGGCATCTGCTGCGGCGGCTCGATCCGGGCACGTCGAGGCAGGTGATCGATGCCTTGCTCAACGACCCGCTCTTTGAGTGGCACGATGCCTCCGTCGAAATGGTTCAGGGCGCCATTGCGCGCTGGATGAATCGCTACGCCGATCAGCGCTTCTCGCTCACCGACGCCGTGAGCTTTGAGTTGATGCGCCGCGAGAAGGTGAACCGGGCATTTGCCTACGATAGTGACTTCACGACTGCCGGGTATCAGTTGATCGGGTAAGTAGGCCGCGCCACGTGGTGCGCTTGCACCATTCCACGGGCCGCGATGTGCATGCCGACGGGACTGCACGCGGAATCCGGTCAGCCGAGACTATACCCGGACAAGTAGCTTCTATCCCAATGCGCCCCACCCTTCGGATCACCCTGGTTGCCGCCGTCGGAGTCGTCGCCGCCGCGCTCGCCATCTGGCTCTTTCCGCGCGCGTTCGCCATCGTCGCGCTCGACAATCGCCTTACGCAGTCCACGGCCCTCGCCAAGGCCGACTCGTTCTTTGCTGCGCACGGGCTCGCGGACTCCGCAGCGCGCCGGGCGGTGCAGTTTGGCGCAGACCGCGAAGCGCTCGTGTTCGTGGACCTGTCTGTCGGTGGTGCGGATTCCGTAAAGGCGCTGGTCGCCGGGAAGGATGTTGCGCTCTACAGTTGGAGCGTACGCGCCTTTGCGCCGGGGCAGGTGCGCGAAGCAGCGGTGGAGTTTGCCCCCGACGGCCGCGTGATCGGCTTCCGCCGGAAGTTCGCTGACGCCGACACCATTCCGGGCGTGTCCGAAGATTCCGCCACCGCGCTCGCGCGAACGGTGCTGTGGGACTGGCTGGGTTTGTCGCTCGACCGCTGGAAAGTCTCTGCCACGAGCTACGAGACAAAGAAGCCGAGCGAGCGGATTGATCGAACGGTGACCTTCGAGCGCACAGACCGAATGGTCGGCGATGCTCCCATCCGGCTCGATGTCGTCATCGCAGGCAATACACCATCGCTGGCGCGCCCGTACCTGCACGTCCCGGAGTCGTTCACGCGGCGGTACGCCGAGATGCGGTCCAGCAACGATCTGCTCGCGCTCTTTGCGACGGTCGGCGTTGTGCTGCTGATGGGGCTTGGCGCATGGACGATTCGCCGATTCTCGCACCACGGATTGATTCGCTGGCAGCCCGCGATCGGCGCCGGCGCTGTGATCGGGGGATTCCTGACGGCCGCGGGCCTTAACAGCGTGGAGCTCGGCTGGTACGGGTACGACACGGCCACGCCGGAGGGAATCTTCCAGGCCATGAACCTGGCCGGGGCGCTGGCCGGCGGTGTGATGATGGGTGGCTTGATTGCGCTGACGCTCGCAGCGGCTGAGGCCGCGTCGCGTACGGCGTTTCCGCAGCACACGGACTGGTGGAAACTCTGGCAGGCACGCGGCACACGCGAGGTGGCCGCGCAGGTGGGCGGCGGCTATGTGGTCGCCGCCATCGCCTTGGCGTACGTCACGAGCTTCTACCTGATCACAAGGAGTCTCTTCGGCTGGTGGACACCGACCGAAATGATGGACGATCCCAACCTGATCGCAACCGCCGCACCGTGGATCAACGGCATTGCGATCTCGCTGCAGGCGGGCGTGTGGGAGGAGGCGCTGTTTCGCGCGCTCCCGCTCTCGCTCCTCTCGCTTTGGGTGGGGAAGCGCGCGACTCGTCATTGGTGGATGGCGGGTGGCATCGTCGCCACCGCAATTGTGTTTGGTTTCGCCCACGCTAACTACGAATCGTGGCCCGCCTACTCGCGCGGGGTGGAGATCTTCCTCGACGCCTGCTTCTGGGGCGTGCTCTTTGTGCGGTTCGGCATGCTGGTCGTGGTGCTCGCACATTTT
>JARIET010000165.1 GCA_031127185.1 Gemmatimonadota bacterium
GTCGGGCCACGCCGACATCCACGCCGGCAGGTCCAGCTATCGAGTCGATGGTGTTGACGATGAAACTCCCGGGGCCGAGCAGATTCTGCCCGTAGCCGCGCACGGAGTTCTGGCCGCCACCATAGAAACGTTCCGAGGGCGGGAGCAGGAACGAGCGATCGGCCGGTGCCATCACCGCGCCGATCTGCACGCGCGCGGCAGCGGTGAACCACGGGCCCAGGGTTCCGTACGAAGCCACTTCGGCCACGACGCGTCCAAAGTCGATGGGAAGCAGCTTGCCAATCGACGCGTGGCCGTACTTGGCATCCACTGACCAGCGTAACCCCCGCATGGGATCGTCAGTCGGCAGCAGGGGGTTCCGGGCGAACGATGTCGTGAACGTATGCATCGGCGACCGCAGCACGAAACTGGCGACGTCTTCCAGTCGGCAAAACCCGAATCGCGTGCACGACACGGCGCGGTCGGCACGCGTGCGCGAGTCCGTGTAGGCGTACTGCACCGATGCGCTCACCTGCTGCGCAATCGTGTGCGTGGATGTGGCGAGTGCGCCCAACTCAGTCGTCTGCTCGTAGGCTCCTACGGCCGAACGGCGTTCGCTGAACAGCGTCAGGTCCGGGAGCCAGCGCGCCCCGCCGATCGTGGGCAATCCGCGCAGCCGCAGCGTGGCGCCCGTGTAGTAGTTGAGCTGCTGGCTGAAGGGATCGTTGCGCACGCGCGACGCGCAGAGTGGTTCCAGTCCGCTCACATTGCCCCCGAGCCCGATCTTCGACACCCGGCCATTGAGCTCAAGCCTGTGGCCCAGGCCGAGGAAGTCCTGCTCCACGAAACGTCCCTGGGTACGAAAGCAGTCGAGCGTTCCCCAGCCAGCCGTCGTGCGGGCGCGCCTGCGGGCCCCCTCCACGAGGCTGACCGCCATGGCGATCGTGTCTCGCGCTGCGCCGGTGGCACCGGTCGCGGCGGCGGTGTCGACCCTTACCTGGCTGAAGAGTTCGAGCGCCGCGATTTCCCGCTGTCCATCACTGATGCGCCGCGCGCTGAACGGCTCGCCAGGCCGAATGGCGAAGGCTGCACGGACCGCTTGCTCGCTGACGGCCGGGCTGGCACCACTTGCCTTGACCTGTATGCTCACGCTGCCGATGTACGTCAGGGGACCGGGGGCAAACGTCATGCGCACGGTGCCGCGCCGCGTCGCACTGTCGCCCGAGATCTGCACGACGCGCGGTCGGGCCCGGGCATGCCCGTTGTCGCGCAGCAGCGCTTGCACCGAGTCGGCGACCGCGTTCACCACGGAGTCGTCCAGCGGCTGCCCGACCAACCGTCGGATCAACGCGCCGGAGTCCGCCACTGCTGCGGGAAGTCCCGTCACAGTCACAGTAGCAATCGCGACCGGCGTGCCCTCACGAATGTCGAAGATGACGCGCGCGCGGCGGTCGCCATGCCGCTCCACCCGGCCGGTGACGCGCGCGGCAATGAACCCGCGATCGCGATAATCCGACTCGATGTTGGTCGCGTCTTCCACGACGTCAGCGGAATCGAGGCAGGTGAGCGGTCCGATCTTCCAACCGAACCACCGACGGAATATCCCCGTGCGTTCGGTGACGGGGATCGGCGCGATCAGGCTTGCGGGCAGCTGCTTGATGCCCCGAAACGTGACAGCGTCCACCATCGGGTGCAGGCGCGTGCATGGGTTTCGCTGCGCACCCGCCGTGGCCGGACTTGCCGCAAGAATGTTCACGCCGACGAGCAACGCTGCGCGCGCGAACAGTCTCCCTTGCTTCGGGTGTGTATCAGCGACGCCAGTCACCCACGCAAGTTACCGGCGGGAGACGCCTACCTCCATGGCAGCGCTCAAGCCGGCCGTCGCGGTTTGGCGCGTTTGGTGGCGGGCGCGGCGCGAGGGTCCTCCGGCCACTCATGCCGCGGATAGCGGCCGCGCATCTCTTTCCGGACCTCGGCATATGAGCCTGCCCAGAACCCTGGAAGGTCGCGTGTGACCTGCAGTGGGCGCCCCGCCGGCGACAACAGATGGAGTGTGAGCGGCACACGCCCGTCGCTGACACGCGGGGTTTCCGCCGTGCCATACAGCTCCTGCATGCGCACCGAGAACGCGGGAGCCGCGGGATTGCTGTAGTCCACCGGGATCCGAGACCCCGTCGCCATCTCGATGTGGGCGGGGGCGAATCGGTCGAGCTGCGCGCGCAAGCGGCCGGGCACGCGCGAGAGCAACGCGCCAGCAAGGTCAGTCCGGCCGAGATCGCTCCAGCGACGGAGCTCGGCGAGGGCCGGCGCCAGCCATTGGTCGGCGTCGGCGTCGAGCGCGGAATCAGACACATCGGGCCACGCCGGGTCGAGTGTGTGCACAAAGGCGAGGCGTTCGCGCATCCTGCGCCCCGACTCGCTCCACGGAAGCGCGGCCGTCCCGACCTCGCGGACCCGCGCGGCGAACGCCGCCGCGCTCACCGCGGAATCCGTCACGCGCTGCGAATGTTCGGCGAGCACGAGGGCGCCGAGCGTGCGGCGTACGGTGGCGAGTACAGCGCCACTGGTGTCGTCGAATCCAACACTGCGCGTTTCGACAATCTGGCCGCTGAAGAGTCGTTCCACGGCGCCGGCATCCAGTTCGGCGGCGAGGTACACACGTGCATCGTCGCGCTTGCCGTCGGTATCAGCGATGGCCAGCCAGGCGGCGCCGGCGAGTGGCGAAGCCTCCGGCACCAGCGCTCCGCGGCCATTGCGCATCCGGAACCGGCCCCGCTTTCCGGCTGCCCGTGCCACCCGGTCAGGGTAGGCAAGGGCGACCAGTTCGGCGGCCGCGCTCGCATCGTCACCATCCGCACGGCGAGCAGACCCGGCCTGGGCCGACCCGCCCACGCGATCGGTAATACGGCGGGCCTCGTCGCGCAGGCGGTGCAGTCGGCTTTCATCCACGCGGACGCCCGCGATTCGGCCATCGCCGCGAAGCAGCGCAACGCGGGTGCCGATGTCAGGATCGGCGTCGGCATCGCCGCGGACGATGATATCGCGGTCACCCAGAAGCGCGGCAATGAGACTCGCTAAAGCGACGCCTCCGCGCTCGGCGCCACGCACCACGAGGTGGGCGAGCCGTGGATGCAGGCCAATCTCGGCAATCCGCGATCCGTGGGCGGTAGCCCGTCCGTCCGCGGTCATCGCGTCGAGTGCCACCAACAGGTCCCGCGCCTGAGCCAAGGCTGCCGGCGGCGGTATGTCCAGCCAACGCAGCGCGGCCACATCGGTAATCCCCGTCAACGCCAACTCGAGCGCGAGCGGGGCGAGATCCGCGCTCAGGATTTCCGGCGTGCGCCGCGCGAGCAGCGCCGCGTGTTCGGCTTGGCTCCAAAGACGATAGCAGACCCCCGGCGCCGTGCGTCCGGCGCGCCCCGCGCGTTGCACGGCCGCGTCTTGTGTGACGCGAACGGTCTCCAGCCGCGACATGCCCGATTGCGGATCGAACCGCGGTACCCGCGCGAGCCCCGAATCGACCACGGCTCGGACACCTTCGATCGTCAGGCTGGTTTCGGCAACGGACGTTGCCAGCACGATCTTTCGCCGCCCCGGCAGAGCAGGGGCGATCGCCGCATCCTGCTCATCGCCAGTCATCGAACCGTGCAGCGAAACGATGCGAACGGCATCTCGGGCCCAGACACCATCCAGCGCGTTGGCCACCCGCCGGATTTCGCCGGCCCCGGGGAGGAAGACAAGCACATCGCCGTCCGTCTCGTCGATGGCGCGGCGAACCACGCGGGGGACCGCGTCGACCGGCCGCACGCCCGCGTGGGGTGGCGCCCAGCGGGTGTCCACCGGGAATGCCCGCCCTTTGGCCGTGACAATCTCGGCGCCGCCCAGCAATGCTGCGACACCGGCCCCATCGAGCGTGGCCGACATCACCAGCAGCCGAAGGTCTGGCCGTACCAGCTCGGCGGTATGGAGCGCGAGCGCAAGCCCGGTGTCAGCGACTGCACTGCGCTCGTGAAACTCGTCAAAGATCACGGCGGCAACGCCGTCGAGCGTCGGGTCAATCACCAGCATGCGCGTCAGCACACCCTCGGTGACGACTTCGATGCGCGTGCGCGGCCCGACACGGGTCTCGCCGCGCACGCGGAACCCCACGGTCTCGCCCACTGCGTCGCCATGGAGCAGGGCCATCCGTCGCGCGGCCGCCCGTGCCGCGAGTCGGCGCGGTTCGAGCACGATGATTTTGCCGTGCGCGGCCCACGGTTCGCCCAGCAGTGCAAGTGGAACGACCGTCGTCTTGCCCGCCCCCGGCGGAGCCTGCAGCACCGCTCGCGCCCCCGCATGAAGCACCTCGCGGAGGAGCGGCACGACGGCATCGATCGGGAGGGGCGCTCGCAGCATGGAGTGAAACCTACGCCCGGCACAGCGGCGTATTACGCACACCGCTCCGGAGCCTGATCCCCGTGATTGCCAGTTCCGCACGACCTGCTGCCAAGACCATCGCATTTTGGTCCGCACTGGCAATCGTGGCTTGCGGCGACTTCGTCACGAAGCGCATCGCTGAGGCCACGCTGGCTCTCCAGGTCCCACATCCGGTGGTTGGCGACTGGGTGCGATTCACATTGCTCTACAACACCGGTGCGGCGCTCAACATCTCGCTTGGCGAGTTCTCACGCGTCGGGCTGTCGGCCGTTGCACTGGCGATGATGGCCGTCCTGTACCGGATGTACCGCCAGACGGCAGCGCACGACGCCTGGCACGCAGTCGCCTTGGGGCTGATTGCCGGCGGTGCGTTGGGGAACCTGGTCGACCGCATTCGATCGGCCAGGGGCGTGGTCGACTTCATCGATGTGGGTTCGACAGGCTGGCGGTTCTACACCTTCAATGTGGCGGACGCCGGGGTGACCATAGGGGCCGTCCTGCTTGCGGCGCACATCCTCCGGCGCCCGTCTGCGGACCCGCCCGGTTCGCGGTATCTTTCCTGACCTTCATTAGGTGGAGAATCCGCCCGTGTCCGCGAAGAATTCGCCTCGTCGCCGCTTCATCGCCAATGTGATCGGTGGCACTGCTGCCCTAGCCGCGACCGGCGCTGCCGGCGCCTCCGAGATCCTCACTCAGCAGCAGGCGCCGGGCGGGATTCCCTCGTATCCACCGCCGCAAGGCGGATGGGATCTCAAGTGGACGGAACGCATCGAGAAGGCGCGATATCGCGCAGTATTTGATTCGGCAAACATCGAAGACGGCCTCGCCATGACGAACGCGCAGGTCTACATGGCCGGCTACAAAGAGGTGTACAACGCCACCGATGCGGAAATGGCCGTTGTGCTCGTCTTCCGCCATCAGGCCATCCAGGTGGTGCTCAGTCACGCGCTCTGGGAGCGCGCCATGTTTGGGGAGTCGCTCAAGGTCAACGACCCCGCCACCAGCGCACCGGCCATGCGCAACCCGTTTCTCGGGCGGTCGGTGTCCGATGGCGTGCCTGCCCGACCGGGCCAGCTCGACGGCCTGATGGCGCGCGGCGCGATTGTGCTGTGTTGCAACCTCGCGCTCATGCGCGCCGCGGGGCAGTTCGCACGGGCGCAAAACGTGCCGGTTGACGAAGCTCGCCAGATCTTCATTGACAGTCTCGTCCCGGGCGTGATCCGCCAGACGAATGGGGTGTTCTCGGTGGCGCGCGCGCAGGCGGCCGGCGCGCAGTTCATCAAGTCCACCTGACCGCCCGTCGTTCGCCGATGCCAACTCGTCGGAAGAAGGGCGCCGGCGCTCTCGCCAAGTCGTATGATCGCGCCTATTTCGACCGGTGGTATCGCGACCCGCGCCGGCGCGTGGCCACCGGCGCCGACGTGTCACGAAAGGCGCGCCTGGTGGTCGGCATTGCCGAAGCCCTCCTGCAGCGCCCTGTGCGCTCCGTCCTCGATATCGGCTGCGGCGAAGGCGCCTGGCGGCAGGCGCTCCGGTCGCTGCGTCCAGGGATCCGGTATGTGGGAGTGGACTCGAGCGCCTATGTGGTCGCTCGCTTCGGTAAGATCCGAGGCATTCGCTACGGCACCTTTGGCACCCTGGCCACGTCAGAACTCGACGGGCCATACGACCTTGTGGTGTGTTGCGATGTACTGCAGTACGTGAGCACCCCCGAACTCTCCCGTGGGCTGGGTGCTGTAGCCGGGCTGCTGGACGGCGTGGCCTATCTCGAGGCGTACACGAGCGCCGACGACGTGATTGGCGACCGCCGCGGCTGGCACCATCGGCCTCCCGCGTTCTACCGGCGGGCCTTCACCAAGGCCGGACTGACCAGCGTCGGAATGCACTGCTGGGTGGGTGAGTCACTGCGTCCTGCCACGGCTGCGCTGGAACGGGCCTAACACCGCAGCGGTCGGAGGGCTCCCGCGGAGGACCGCGCGCGACGTGAACGGCAACGCGCCGCCGGCTTGACCCCCGTCGCCCGACTGATTAGCCTTTCATCCGGATATACGGATGAAGCAATCTCCCGTCTTCGGCCGGCTGGCCGCCCTCTCCGACCCGATCCGGGCGCGCCTGCTGCTGGCGCTGGAACGGCACGAACTCACCGTAGGCGAGCTCCACCGCGCGCTGCAACTCCCGCAGTCCACGGTGAGCCGTCACCTTCGCGCGCTGGCTGACACCGGGTGGGTTGCAAGTCGCGAGGACGGAACGAGCAATCT
>JARIET010000166.1 GCA_031127185.1 Gemmatimonadota bacterium
CGCACCCATCGCACAGTCAAACGGATCCTTGGGGAAACCACACTCGTCCCCGCGGCCCACCTTACCACCGTTGGCGCCACCCGCACCGAGATTGACGCCGTCGCAGACGAGTATTGGGAAACGGGAGTCCGCCACCTCGTCGCGCTTCGCGGCGACCCGCCGACGGGCGCCACTTCATATGAAGCAACCGCCGGCGGATACGCGTACGCTTCCGACCTGGTGGCGGGCCTCAAGGCCCGTCACGACTTCGACGTCAGCGTCGCCACCTTCCCCGAAGGGCATCCCGACTCGCGCTCGCTCGACGCCGAGCTGGACAACCTGAAGCGCAAGATCGACGCCGGTGCGTCACGCGCAATCACGCAGTTCTTCTTCGACAACTGGACGTACCTCCGCTTCCTGGACCGGGCCAGGAAAGCGGGGATCACTGTGCCGATCATTCCCGGGATCATGCCGGTGACGAACTTCCAACAGATGACGAAGTTCGCGGCGATGGCGGGCGCGTCCGTGCCGCGCACCATGGCACCGCTGTTCGATGGGCTCGAGAACGACGTGGAGACCCGCAAACTCGTCGCCGTCACCGTGGCTGCCGACCAGTGCCAGAAGCTCGCCGAGGCGGGCGTGACCGAATTCCATTTCTACACGCTCAATCGCGCGGACCTCACGTACGCGCTCTGCCACATCCTGGGACTGCGACCACAACACATAACAACCGCGAGTGAGCAGTCGGCGGTGGGCGGTCCGCGGAACTCGGTCGGTCCGTCCTCTGCCAACCGCTAACCGCAGACTCGCACTTGTCGTCCTCCCGCAGTTCACGCCTCGCCCTTCTCGACGCCGATCTCGCCCGCCGCATCCTCATCCTCGACGGCGGCTACGGCACCGAGATCCAGAAGCTCCGCCTCACCGAGGCCGATTACCGCGGAGAACGTTTTGCCAATTGGGCGAAGGAAGTCCGCGGCAACAGCGACTTGCTGGTGCTCAGCCGACCGGACGCCATCCAGGCGATACACGAGGCCTACCTCGATGCCGGCGCTGATATCATCGAGACCAACACGTTCTCGGCCACCACCATCGCGCAGGCCGATTATGGCATGGAATCGCTGGCGACCGAGCTCAATGAAGCCGGCGCACGCATTGCGCGCGCCGCCTGCGACACCTTCGAAGCCGCAGACGGTCGTCCGCGCTTTGTGGCCGGTGTGCTCGGCCCCACCAACCGCTCGGCAAGCATCTCGCCCAAGGTCGAAGATGCCGGCTTCCGCAACATCGCGTTCGATGAACTCGTGGTCGCATACGTCGAGGCCGCCCGCGCGCTCGTGGCTGGCGGCGCCGACCTGTTGTTGATCGAGACGATCTTCGACACGCTGAACGCCAAAGCCGCGATCTTTGCGACCGAGCAGCTGTTCGATGAACTCAGGGAGCGGCTTCCGGTGTGGATCTCCGGCACCATCACCGATCAGAGCGGACGGACCCTGTCGGGCCAGACAACCGAGGCGTTCTACAACTCGGTCAGCCACGCGCGCCCGTTCGCCGTGGGTCTCAACTGTGCGCTTGGAGCAAAAGACCTCCGCGCCTACATCCAGGAACTCTCGCGCATCTCGCCGTCGTGGGTGGCGATTCACCCGAACGCCGGGCTCCCCAACGAAATGGGCGGGTATGACGAAACGCCGTCGTACACCTCCGCTGTGCTGCGCGAGTTCGCGGAGGCGGGGTTCATCAACATTGTCGGCGGATGTTGCGGCACGACCCCTGCGCACATCCGAGCGATCGCCGACGCCGTTCGCGGCGTGAAGCCGCGCACCCGCCCGACTCCCGAGCCTCGCCTGCGACTGAGCGGACTCGAGCCGCTCACGATCGGACCCGACTCGAATTTCGTGAACGTCGGCGAGCGCACCAACGTCACGGGCAGCGCCAAGTTCCGCACGCTGATTCTCGAGGCCAAGTACGACGAGGCGCTGACCGTCGCGCGCCAGCAAATCGAGGCCGGTGCGGTCATTGTCGATGTGAACTTCGATGAGGCAATGCTCGACGCGAAGGAGGCCATGCAGCGCTTCCTGAACCTCGCGGCGGGCGAGCCGGCCATCGCGAAGGCGCCGGTGATGGTGGATTCGTCGAAATGGTCGGTGATCGAGGCTGGGCTTAAGTGCCTGCAGGGCAAGAGCGTCGTCAACTCCATCTCGATGAAGGAGGGCGAGGCCGAGTTCATCAGGCAGGCGACGCTGGTGCGGCGCTATGGCGCGGCAGTGATCGTGATGGCCTTCGACGAACAGGGACAGGCCGACACGGTTGAGCGCAAAGTCTCCATCTGCGAACGCGCGTATCGCATCCTCGTGGATCGCGTCGGCTTCGACCCGCAGGACATCATTTTCGACCCGAACATCTTCGCGATCGCCACGGGCATCGAGGAACACAGCGGCTATGCCGTCGCCTTCATCGAGGCGACGACGCAGATCAAGCTGCGCTGCCCGGGCGCACGGATTTCCGGTGGGGTGAGCAACGTTTCATTCTCGTTCCGCGGCAACAATCCGGTGCGCGAGGCGATTCACTCCGTTTTCCTCTACCACGCCGTTGCCGCCGGGATGGACATGGGGATCGTGAACGCTGGTGCGCTCACGCTGTACTCCGACATTCCGCCCGCGCTGCTGGAACGTGTCGAAGACGTCGTCCTCAACCGCCGCCCCGACGCCACCGAGCGGCTGCTCGAGGTGGCGGACAGCGTGAAGGGTGAGGCGAAGGTCAAGGCGACAGATCTTGCCTGGCGGCAGGGCCCCGTCCACGAGCGCCTCAGCCACGCGCTCGTCCACGGCATCGCCGACTTCATCGTCGCGGACACCGAAGAAGCGCGAAAGCTGGCCGAGCAACCGATCGAAGTGATTGAAGGGCCGCTGATGGTCGGCATGAACATCGTCGGCGACCTGTTCGGCAGCGGGAAGATGTTCCTTCCGCAGGTCGTGAAGAGCGCGCGCGTGATGAAGCGCGCCGTGGCCCACCTGATTCCCTACATCGAGGCGTCACAAAGTGCGGGCGCGCGCAAGAAGGGGAAGATCGTGCTGGCCACCGTGAAGGGTGACGTGCACGACATCGGCAAGAACATCGTGGCCGTGGTGCTCCAGTGCAACAACTACGACGTCGTGAACCTCGGCGTCATGGTGCCCTGCGCCAAGATCCTCGACGTCGCGCGCAAGGAACAGGCCGACATCATCGGACTCTCGGGGCTGATCACGCCATCGCTCGAAGAGATGGCGTTCATCGCCACGGAGATGCAGCGCGAAGGGATGACCATTCCGCTGCTCATCGGCGGTGCTACAACGAGCAAGGTGCACACGGCCGTGAAGATCGAACCCGGCTACACAGGCCCGGTGGTGCACGTTCTGGATGCGTCGCGCGCGGTTGGTGTGGCATCGGCCCTGCTCAGCAGCGATCAACGGGATGCGACGACCGCGGCAATCCGTGAGGAATACGAGGACATTCGCGTACGGCGTGCCGAGCGCCGCCAGGAGGCAAAGCGACAGACGCTCGAACAGGCGCGCGCCAACAAGCTGCGAATCGACCTCGCGGTTCCCGTCCCCAAGCCAACCTTCCTCGGCGTGCGCACGTTTGATGACGTCCCGCTCGGGGACATTGTGCCGCGCATCGACTGGACACCGTTCTTCCAGACCTGGGAACTCGCCGGGCACTACCCGGAGATCTTGCGGGATGCCACGGTGGGCGAGGCGGCGCGCAACCTCTGGACTGACGCGCAAACCATGCTGGCCAAGGTCGTCTCGGAGAAGTGGTTGCATGCGCGCGCAGTGGTCGGCTTCTATCAGGCCAACTCGGATGGTGCGGAAGACATTCTGCTCTTCGAAGGCAGCGACCAGCCGATTGCCACTCTGCACACCTTGCGTCAGCAGATGGTAAAGGGTGACGGGCGCACAAATAGCGCGCTGGCTGACTTCGTGGCGCCGCGCGACTCGGGGGTGGGGGATTACGTGGGGCTCTTCGCCGTGACCACGGGCATCGGGCTCGAGGAGCGGGTCGCGGCCTTCGAAGCCGTGCACGACGACTATTCATCGATCCTGTTCAAGGCGCTCGCCGATCGCCTCGCCGAGGCGTTCGCGGAGCGCATGCACGAGCGCGTGCGGCGCGAGCTATGGGGGTACGCACCGCTCGAGCACCTCGACAACGCGGCATTGATCCGCGAGCAGTACCAAGGCATCCGACCAGCGCCCGGCTACCCGGCCTGCCCGGACCACACAGAGAAAGGAACGATCTTTGGTTTGCTTGATGCCACCGCGCGTGCCGGGATATCCCTGACCGAAAGCTTTGCAATGCTCCCGGCATCGGCGGTGTCCGGTTACTACTTCTGGCGCCCCGAATCGGCGTATTTCGGTATCGGCAAGATCGAGCGTGACCAGGTCGAGTCCTACGCCGCGCGCAAGGGCATTCCGGTCGAAGTGGCCGAAAGATGGCTCGCACCGAATCTCGCCTATGACCGGGTGCTGGCGCCGAGGGCCGTCGTGGGCCGATAATACAGCCATGCCAGCTGCCGCCGCAGTGCCCATGTCCGCCGCCAGTCGACGCGTGCTGGTGATCGATGATGAGCCGGCGGTGCTGAAGGTCATTGGGCTCGTCCTGCAGCGTCGCGGGTTCGCCGTGGAGACGATGTCGAGCGCCAAGGATGCGCTCCGACAGATTCCGCAGCAGAAGTACCATGCCATCCTCTCGGACATCATCATGCCCGAGATGACGGGCGTCGAGTTCCTGCGTGAACTCCGGCGCCACGATCTCGATGTTCCCGTGATCCTCATGACGGCCGGCCCCACGCTCGATTCCGCGATTGACGCGATCGAGTACGGGGCACAGCAGTACCTGCTGAAGCCCGTTGAGCCGGACGCCCTCGTGAAGGCCGTCGGCCGGGCCGTGGCGCTCGGCGAGCTGGCCCGGGCCAAGCGCGACGCCCTCGCCGGGGGTGGCGCCCGGAAGACCGTCTCGCTCAACGAGCGGGCTGACCTCGAGGCCGTTCTCAAGCGCGCGTTCGACACGATCCGCATTGTCTTCCAGCCGGTGGTGTCGCTCAAGTCGTCGTCGCTCTTTGGCTATGAAGCACTGATGCGCTGCGACGAAACGCTCTTTGCATCGTACGGCGCCCTGCTGTCCGCGGCAGATCGCGTCGCGTGGCGACCGATCCTGGCGCGCACGATCTACCAGCGCATCGCCCAGCAATGCGCCGAGTTGCCGGACGGGGCACTGCTCTTTGTGAACGTGCATCCCTCGGATGCCCAGGAAGGCCTTCTGACGGGTGCGAATGCCCCGCTGGAACCTATGGCGAACCGCATTGTGCTCGAGTTGGGCGACCGCACACCGACGGCGCAGATTGACGCATTTGCCAATAGCGTTCCCGCGTTGCGCGCCGCCGGTTTTCGTATTGCCATTGACGACCTCGGCACCGGCGGATCGGGAATGGTCGCGTTCGGAAAGCTGAACCCCGACTTCGTGAAGCTCGATGGCGCGCTTATCACGGGACTCGACTCCGACGAGGCGAACGCGCGGATGACCCGCGGGATGTACGCGCTGTGTCGCGAGCTTGGCGTGCCGGTGATCGCGGAAGGGATCGAGACTGCCGCAGAGCGCGCCGCCCTTGAGGCCATTGGCGCGGACTTGGCGCAGGGCCACGTGTTCGGGCAGCCCGGCCCGTCGTTCCCCGCCCCACGCCTGTAGAGGGTATTGCCGATGGAGTCGTTGACTGCCGCCCAGCCCCTCTCGGTGCTGACGGACGATGAGCGCGCGTTTCAATCCGCCGTGGCCGAATTTGCGCGGGGCGAAATCGCGCCTCGTGTCACGGCGATGGAACAGGCCGCCAAACTCGACCCCGAGCTGATCCCCAAGTACTTCGAAATGGGGTTGATGGGAATCCAGGTACCCGAGCAGTACGGCGGTGCGGGTGGCTCGGTGATGATGGTAACGCTCGCGGTGGAGGAGATCAGCCGCGTGGACGCGTCGGCCGCAATCATGGTGGATGTGCAGAACACGCTGGTGGCCTATCCGTTCCTGATGTCCGCGACGGACGACCAGAAGCGGCGCTATCTGCCAGCCATCTGCGAATCGAAGGTGGGGGCTTACGCGCTGAGCGAGGCGACGAGCGGATCGGATGCCTTCGCCCTGCAGACCCGTGCGGACAAGAAGGGCGATGACTGGGTGCTCACCGGGCGAAAGCTCTGGATCACGAATGCGGCAGAAGCTGACGTGTTCATAGTTTTTGCGACCACCGACCCCGCCAAGGGCTACAAGGGCATCACGGCGTTCATCGTTGAACGCAAGTTCGCGGGCTTCAGCGTCGGGAAGAAGGAAGACAAGCTCGGCATCCGCGCCTCGAGCACCTGCGAATTGATTCTGGATGGCGTGGTGGTGCCGGCCACGAATGTGCTGGGCCCGGTGGGTCAGGGCTACAAGATCGCGATCGAGACGTTGAACGAAGGGCGAATCGGCATCGGCGCGCAGATGATCGGTGTGGCGCAGGGCGCGCTCGACGCGACGCTGAGGTACGTGAAGGAGCGTCGGCAGTTCGGAAAGGCCATTGCCGACAATCAGGGTGTGCAGTTCCAGCTGGCGCAGGCCGCCACGGAGCTCCAGGCGGCCC
>JARIET010000167.1 GCA_031127185.1 Gemmatimonadota bacterium
TTGGCGCGTATTGCAGGACGGCGTCGCCGCATCGCCCACGCGCGCTTCGTCACGTCAATCGCATCGCGCCACGGTTCCGCGCGCGTGCTGCGCGGCCGGAGATCCCACCGCGGTGCAACCGGCAGCGTTTCCACGCGACGCGACTCGGCGGCAATTTCGCTCGTCAGTTCTGCGTTCACCGACGACACCGGGAGGTCGGGCATTGCGGCGCCACCGTCGCGCGCCTTGAGCACTTCGCGCACCACACTGAGCCGCGCGAGACGGAAGCTGCCAAACGGATCGGCGATGCCGGGAATGGCCACGAACGACTTGAACGGCCAGGTCGTGCACAGGCGCTTCAGCAGCGAGAGGCGCTTCTGGACGGCGTCGGGGGCCGGTGCTTCCACCGTGCGCTCCGCGACGACGAGGTCCGCACCTCCCTCGAATCGCTTGACCATCTCCGGCAGGTGCTCGGGCTGGTCGGTGAAATCGGCCTGCATCAGTACGACGGCATCGCGGCGAGGATAGCGGGTGCGTTGGTTCGCCGCGCGCAACAGCGCATCCACCGCGCCAGCATAACCGACGCGTGTCTTGCCGCCGAACACATGGACCGGCATCACCTTCGCGTACGGCTCTAGGGTCTCGCGCGTGGCGTCCGTGCTGGCGTCATCATAGACGAGCACTTCATACTCCCGCGAGTATTCCTGAAACACCTTTCGGATCCTCCAGAGGAGGACCCCAACGGTGTCGGATTCGTTGTGTGATGGCAGGCAGATGTAGAGCACGCACGTTCCGGCGGAAAGACCCTCGAAAGCTAACTGGCGTACTCTAGTACCCGGGCGAGGGTCGAGACGAGCCCCCCAGACCCCGCGAGCGCGCCCCGAAATGTGCGCCGCTGGAACGCCCGCGCGCCCGGCCTGATGGAGTTCCGGCTCCCGGTACGGTAAGCTACAGCGCCAATGTTCGAAAACCTCAAAAGCGCCATTCAGGACATCCTGCAAGGCCGCGTGGCGCCGGTGGATCGGCGCGCTGCGATCGCCGACATGAAACGCGCGCTCGTGAGCGCGAAGCTCGGCGTCAGCGACCTGCGCGAGGGTGTCGAAATCACCAAGCAACGCCTCGACGCCGAGCGAACGAGCCTCGAGACCGTGGCGCGCCGCAAAGCGCTGGCCGCAAGCGGTCCCGACCCGGAAACGGTGGCCATCGCCGAGAAGTTCGAGGCGCAGCATACGCAACGGATCGCCGTGCTGGAGCAAAAGCTCGCCGCGCAGGAGGCCGAGCTCGGTATGGTCGAGACCGACTACGACGAGATGCTGAACGCACTCAAGGCGGCCGACCGCGGGGCGGGCAGTGGACTGAACGCCGAGTCCATGGGCCCAACCGATGCCGACCTGGGCCTCCCTGACGATGCCGGGCTGAACTCGCAGCTCGATGCGCTGAAGCGCCAGAGCCGACGCAGTGATGCTGACGCTGCAGCCGAGGCCAGACTCGAGGAGCTGAAGCGGCGAATGGGGCAGCAGCCGCCCGAATGAACTCGCGGGGCGTGCGACACTCGCACGCCCCGCTGGTCCATCTTAGTTTCGCGGCCGCTAGTGGTCCTTCACCGTCGTGCTCTTCATCATGTTGCGGATCGGTACGATGAGTGCAATGAAGATTGCAGTGAACAGGAACATGGACAGCGCGGTGCGGTTGAACAGCTGCGGCATCAGCTCGAGCTTCTCCGGGTCGATATGCCCGCCCACGAGCCCGGCGATGAGGTTGCCCAGCGCCGTCGCCATGAACCAGACGCCCATCATCTGCCCCACATAGCGGCGCGGTGCGAGCTTGGTCATTGAGCTGAGGCCCACGGGGCTGAGGGACAACTCGCCCATCGTTTGCAGCATGTAGCTCATCGTCAGCCACCAGGCGCTCACCTTGAGCGTGCCGCCCGCGGCGATGACGGCGTTGGCCGGTACCAGCATGATGTAGAACCCGATGCCGCACATCAGCAAGCCGGCGGCAAACTTGGCCGGGCTCGACGGCGAGATCCCTTTCTTGTCTAGCACCGTCCACAGCACCGCGAAGACCGGCGCGAAGGCGATCACAAAGAACGAGTTGATCGACTGGAACCAGGTTGTGGGAATCTCAAAACCGAACATGTTCCGGTCGGTGAAATCGCGCGCGAAGAGGTTCAGCGACGTCGGGGCCTGCTCAAAGGCCGACCAGAATGCCGCGGCGCCAAGGAACAGCACGAAGATCACAAGGATGCGCTTTTTCTCTTCCGTGTTCAGTCCGCCCAGGATGAACAGGTAGGCGAAGTACGCCACGGCGAGCGAAATGATTCCGACGGTGCTGTACCCCGCGATCGCGACGGCGTTGAAGGTGAACACGCCGGTCATGAACAGCACGATCAGCAGCCCGATGACGCCCAGCGCAGCCATCGCAATGTTGCGCGTGCGCTGCTGTTCCTCCGTGCTGACGACAACGCCAAGCCCGATGGGCCCGAGCGTGTTTCTGGCCAGCAACTTGAACGTGATGAGGCCGAGCACCATTCCCACGCCGGCCGCGCCAAACCCGAAGTGCCAGCCGACGCGTTCACCGAGGTATCCGGTCACCAGCTGGCCGACAAACGCACCGATGTTGATCCCCATGTAATAGATGGAGAATCCGGCGTCCCGTCGCGCCCCGCCTTGTGGATAGAGGTCGCCGACGATTGCCGAGATGTTTGGCTTGAGTAGTCCGGTGCCAATGACAATCAGGACGAGCCCGAGGAAGAACGCTTTCTGTGCGAACACAGCGGAAAGGCCGATGCTCAGGTGGCCCAGCGCGATGATGATGCCGCCGTACCAGATGGAGCGCTGCAACCCGAGCCAGCGATCGGCGATCCACCCGCCGGGGAGCGAGGCGAGGTAGACGCTTGCGGCATAGATGCCGACAATGGCCCCCGCCGTCGCGCGGTCGAAACCAAAGCCGCTGCTGGTCACCGCTGCCGTCATGAAGAGGATCAGGAGCGGACGAAGGCCGTAGTAGGAGAAGCGCTCCCACATCTCGACGGCGAAGAGCGTGCCAAGCCCCCGTGGGTGCCCAAAGAACGACTTGTTGGCGACGATCTCGCTCGTGCTTGGCATGCCCTGCTCAGCGGGTGCGGTCATCGGCGGCGCTCGAGGTAGTTGTGAAGGAACGCATCGTGGAACGGCTGTAAACTTGGGGGCACTGTTGGCACCTGTGCCACCTCTTGTATTCCAATCACGTCGCTGAGGTCGGGGTCCGGATACGCCGTTGTCGCGGGTCGCCCGCCGGCACGGCATCAAGCAGCGCACGTGTGTATTCGTGCGACGGTCGAGTGAAGAGTTGCGCACACGGCGCCTGTTCAACGATGCGCCCACGGTACATCACGGCAATGTTCGTGGCCACCTGCTGCACGACGGCCAGGTTGTGGGCGATGAACAGGCAGGTGAGCTTGCGCGAGTCGCGCAGGCGCGCGATCAACGCCAGCACCTGTGCCTGCGTGGTAACATCCAGCGCCGACACGGCTTCGTCGAGCACGAGGAACTCCGGGTCCACGGCCAGCGCGCGCGCGATGGCCACCCGCTGCCGCTGGCCCCCGGAGAGTTCGCGGGGTAGTCGGTGCAGGTCGTCTGCGCCGAGGCCGACTTCTTCGAGGAGTTGCACGACTCTGTGCTCAATGGCCGCGCCGCGCGCGAGGCCGTGCACGATAAGCCCTTCGCCGACGATCGTGGCCACGCTGTGCCGCGGGTTGAGCGACGAGTACGGATCCTGAAACACCACCTGCATGCGCTTGCGGTGCACACGGAGTTGCTCGCCGCGAAGGGCGAGAAGGTCAATGCCGTCATAGCTGATCGATCCGCCTGCCGTATCAATCAGCCGCAGCAGTGCGCGCGCGGCCGAAGTCTTGCCGCTCCCCGACTCGCCAACGAGCGCGAGGGTTTCACCTCGGGCGACATCGAATGAGATGCCGTCGACGGCCACAACGTGGCGAACCGGGCCAAATCCCGCGCGCTGGTGCACCACGCGCAAATCGCGGACGGACACCAGGGCCGTGCTGGGGTTCATGGGGCTCTGTCCAGGCGCGGCATCGCTGCGAGCAACTCGCGCGTGTAGGGGTGCTGCGGTGCATGGAACAGGTCGTCCACGGAGGCCGACTCCACGAGACGCCCTCGCTGCATCACGATCGCGCGGTCGCAGGTCTCGGCGACCACGCCGAGGTCGTGGGTGATGAACAGAACCGCCATGCCGAACTCGCGTTGGAGTTCAACCAACAAGCGGAGGACCTGGGCCTGAATCGTGACGTCGAGCGCGGAGGTGGGTTCATCCGCGATGACCAGTGCAGGCTTGAGGAGGAGCGCGATGGCCAGCATCACGCGTTGGCGCATGCCACCCGAGAGCTCGTGGGGCCACGAGCGATACTGCGTTGCGGCATCCGGGAGGCCGACGCGCGTCAGCATATCGATAGCAGCATCGCGCGCCTTTCGCCTGTCGCGCTCGCCGTGCACCAACGCCACCTCGGCGACCTGATCTCCCACACGCATCACCGGGTTCAGGGCCGCGGCGGGATCCTGAAAGACCATCGCCATTCGGCGACCACGGAGGTCGCGCATTGCCGGTTCAGGCAGGGTGAGAAGATCGCGACCCTCAAAGCGGATCGCGCTTCCCGGGCCGACGCGCGCATTGTCGGGAAGGATGCCCATCGTCGAGAGTCCGACCGATGACTTGCCACTTCCTGATTCGCCGACGAGCGCCACGATCTCGCGCGGATTGATGGCGAACGAGACATCATCCACCGCACGTCGCTCACCGGCCGAGCTCCGGTAGGCGACGCGCAGGCCCTCGACTGACAGGAGGGGAGTCATGCACCAGCCCGGATGTGACGCTGGATGTGGTCGGCGAGCACGCTCACACTCATGACTGTGGCGGCAATCGCAAGAGAAGGGAAGAGGAGCAGCCACCAGGCCTGCAGCGGGCGCACGCTTCCATCGTACAGCAATACCCCCCAGCTCGCGTTCGGTGGCGCCACACCCGCGCCCACGAAACTGAGCCCTGCCTCGAGTGGAATGACCGATGCCATCGCAATGACCGCACCCACCAGTGCGACCGGAAGCGTACCTGGCAGGATGTGTCGCGTCAGCAGCTGGGGTTCCGGTGTGCCGAGGGCGCGTGCGGCAGCGACGTAGTCGGTGGCGCGGAGTTCGCGCACCCGCGCGCGCACCAGCCGACTGGTCATGGGCCAGGCGGTGAGGCCGAGGAGCAGTGCCAGCCCCGATACTGGAAGGCGCTCGGTGAATGCCACCACGGCGAGTACGATCAGGAGGCGCGGTGTCGCCAACATTGCATCGACGAATCGCATCATCCAGCGATCAACCCGGTCCGACGCCATGCCGGCGATGCCGCCCCAGGCGGCTCCCACAACGAGCACGATCATTCCAGCCAGCAGCGCCGTCGCCAGCGACACACGCGTACCGTGCATCAGCCGCGACAGCAAGTCGCGTGCGGCTGCGTCCGTACCAAGCCAGTGCGACGCGGACGGCGCATCGAGCGGAATGGAGCCCGCCGCAATCGCAGCGTTGGGATCGTAGGGCGCCCACCACGGCGCTGCCAGCGCCGACAGCGCCAGCAGCGCAAGCACAGCCGAGGCCACCCGCGGTTCGCTCACGCCCTTTGCCCGGGCGGCGCGCACGAACTCCTCGCCATAGGCCTCGGTCGCGCTCGTCCGCTGGTATCGCGCCACGATCGCGGCGATGGCAAGCGCGAGCGTGCCGCCCGGGAGCAGCAGATGTCGCAGCACATCGGCGACTGCGACCAGTCCACCCGAAGTGGCGAGTTCAGCCGTCTGTATGCCGGTGGCTGGTAACCAATTGAGGCGCGTGGCAAACACGATCGACGCCAGGAGCCCGACAAGGAATTCGGGCATCGAGAGCACCGCGAGCGTGGCAACGCCGACGATGCGCTCACGTCGGCGACCCGCGCGGCGGCCTTGCCACGTACCCAACAGGGTGCCGATGGTCACGCCGATGATGAGGGCCGGCACCATCAACAGCGCGGTGCGTGGCAGGACTGCCGCGATCACCTCGCCCACCGGCCGCGCTTCGCTGAAGGATTCGCCGAAGCGGCCGCGCGCAAAGTTCGCGAGCATCAGCCCGTATTGCGCGACGACCGGACGATCGAGCCCGTACGCCTGCCGGACTCGTTCGCGCGCCACCGCCAGCTCCGGCGGATCGTCTGGCGACGGCGAAAAGGGATCGCCAGGCGCGGCGTGGATCAGCGCGAACGCGAGTGTGACGACGACGAGCGCAACGATGACCGTCTGGCCTGCCCGTTCAAGCGCGAAGCGCAGCACGCCTTACTGCTGCGTGCCGGAGCCCGATGCTGCGCGCGCGGCCGGAGCGGTCACGTCCCAACTCGCTATTGACTGCCACCAGGCGTCCGGGCGCATCGGGCCCGTCACCACCCGCCGGTGCGCCGCCGCGATGATCAATGGTTCGTAGAGCCAGATCGCAGGCGCATCATCGATCGCGGCCTGGTAGGCCGCGCGGAAGTGCGCCTTTCCCTGCGCCACATCGCGTGCGCTCAGGCCGCTATCCACTTGCGCGTCGAAGACCGCACTCGCGTAGCCACCCGCGTTGAACGGGCTTCCGG
>JARIET010000168.1 GCA_031127185.1 Gemmatimonadota bacterium
CACGATCCACGGTCCGGACCCAGTCACTCGGGAACGCGGATCGCATTGCCGGGAAGACGCGATTGAGATACGCCTCACTCATGAAGAGGATCTTTTCGCGGGGGAGCTGTACCATCAGGTCGCCACCGGTGTGCGCGCGGCCCAGGAAGAGCGCGCGCACCGTGATCCCGCCGACGTCGATCGTCTGCTCGTCGCCCGTCATCGCCATCGGCGGCACGACGACAAGACGCGGAGCGGCGCCCGCGCGCCCCGGCGCGGCAGCCGCGGCCGAGTCGCGAACCAGCTGAGCGCGAGACGTTGGATGTACGACGAACGTGATGTCTTTCGGCAGAACCGAATTCCCCGCTGTGTGATCACCGTGATCGGACCCCACGATGTACCACTTCACAGGCAGCGGTGTGAGCGCCTTGATGCGGTCGAGCATCGTCTGCGTGGCAGCGGCATTTCCCTGTCCATCGGCAACCAGCACGCCGTTCCGCCCGACCACCACCAGGCTCACCGTCGTGAATCCCGGCTGCCGGATCTCCTCGTAGCCGTAGACGTTCTCGGCGAGCTTTACCATGCGGGGGAAGTCCGAGAGTTGTAATCCGCGCTTGATTGGGTCAGCCGTGCGCGGCTGCGCGCCTGCGGCGGTCAGGGCGCTGAAGAGCATCAGGAGTGGGCGAATCCGGCGAAGCAGATGGTGCAGGCGCGACATCGGTGGGGACTCCTGGTTGATTCGCGTGATGAAGTGGCGTAGCGTTGGGCCCATGCGAGCATTCATAGTATGCAGCGCCCTGGCAGTTTCGGCAGCCATCGCCGGCGCCCAGAGCCCGGCCCCCTCGCGCTTCGGCGCGTGGAAACTCAAGTCCGAGGCCCCTGCGCCCCAGAGCAACGTGATGACCTATGAACCGGCCGGCACGGCGGGGATGAAGGTCACCATCGTCGCCGTCAGCGCCCGTGGGGACACGACGTCCTGGTGGTACGTCACTGAACTCGACGGCAAGGACGCCGTGGTTACGGGTAATCGTGGCCAGACGCACGCCGCCGTTCGGCGCATGTCTGATCGGGTGAACGAGATCGTCAACAAACGCGACGGTGTGGTGACGCAACTGCTCACCAATGTCCTTTCGCCCGACGGCAACACCATCGCCGTGATGTACATGCGCGATGACGGTACCGGAAAAACCACCGGCGTCACCTTTGCGACCTACGAGCGCATTCGCTAACCGATGAGCGACAGAGAGACGTATCGACACACGCAGATCGGCCGCTGGCAGGTCGGCGCCGCAGTGTTGGCGCTGATCATCGCATTGGTAGCGGCCTTTGCGATTGATTTCGGCGTACTGGGACTCGTCATCACAATCAGCGTCTTGCCCATCCTGTTCAGTTTTATGACGTTGACGGTCATGGTTCACGATGCTCACGTTGTGCTGCGGTTCGGCTACGGCATCGTTCGCAAGCGCATTGCGTTGGCCGATGTCTCGGCCTGCACCGAGGTGCGCACGACTTTTCTTGACGGTGTTGGCATCCGGATGGTAAACCGCGGTTGGCTCTACAACGTCACCACCGGAGGCGCGGTCGAACTCACTTTGATTGGCGGAAAGCGGGTGCTGATCGGCACGGATGAACCCGCGCGCCTATTGGGCGCGATCGAGGCGGCACGTGCGGCGCTTGCCAGCCCGGCACGCTCTGCCGCCGGGGAGACCGCAGCTGGGCCGGGAGTGAAGTGGCTTGTCGCGGTCTTCGCCCCGATCCTGCTCGTCACCGCGGGAGCGATGATCTATCAGGCACGCAGCATGGAAGTCGATGTCGCGGCACCGGCGATCACCATTCGCAGCGGTTTCTACTCAGCCAGCGTTCCGTTGGAGGAGCTGCGCGAAGTGATCGTGGCCGATTCGCTGCCGCGCCTGACGCGGCGCACGAACGGGTTCGCGCTTGGCAACGCCCGGCGAGGCCATTTTGTCGTCGACTCACTTGGGCCGGCTATGCTCTTCGTCACACTCAAATCACCGCCCTACATCGTGCTCAAGACGGTGAATCGGACCGTGATTGTCAGCTTTCGTGACTCGACCAAGGCGCGGATCATCGTCGACAACCTCAGTCGCCTATCCGGCAACTGAGCGGGCGGTCTACACGCCGAACTGTGTGAAGTGGTGGTGCACGTGTTTGTAGCCGAGCACGCCCCAATCCTTGCGCGTCATGGGGCCGAACGCCGGATGATCGGGCCAGGTCACGCGGTCGCTTTGTGACCCTATGGTCGCCAAGAGGTCCGCGAATGCCGTGCGCTCAGCGTTGAACTCCACGCGATCGGGGTGCGCGCCTCGCACGAGCAGCTCCGGTGCCGTCGGCGCGCCCTTGGGAAAGGGAAACACGTAGATGACCAGGTAACGGACGACGGCGTTGCGCAGAAAACTCTTTCGCGCCTTCACCGGCAGTTCGCCCGTGGCCATCCGCAACCCATCGTTCACATGCGCGAGCATCCGCGTGGCGGTGAACTTGCCCCACCGCGCCGGCGCGTCCGCGGAGAGGGTGGCCAGCCGGCGAACGAGTGTTTCGCGCGCACCGGGTTCAAAGATGGAGATCACGGTTTCCTGCCGGCGCTTGTCGGGCCTTCAGGTGCATATGGCTCGTGCAGGTCCACCGGCTGGGCCAGCGGCGCCGTCTTCTTTCGCGAACGAATGTTGAGCATTTCGACAGTCACAGAGAACGCCATCGCGAAGTAGATATACCCCTTCGGCACGTGCTTGTCGAACCCGTCGGCGATGAGCAGGACGCCGATCACGAAGAGGAACGACAGCGCCAGCATCTTCACGGTCGGGTGGCTCGATACGAACTTGGAAATCGCACCGGCAAACACCATCATCAGCGCAACCGATGCGATCACGGCGGCGATCATCACTGAGACATCCTTGGCCATCCCGACCGCCGTGATGATCGAGTCGAACGAGAAGACGATGTCAATCACGACGATCTGGAGCAGCACGGCGTTGAGCGTGGCCTTGACGCCTTTCGATTCGTGACCGGTCTCGCCTTCCATCAACTGATCGATTTCCTTGGTGCTCTTCCAGAGCAGGAAGAGGCCACCAGTGATCAGGATCAGGTCACGCCCGGAAATGTCGTTGCCAAGAATGTTGAAGAGCGGTGCCGTGGCCCCCACAATCCAACTGATGCCAAAGAGCAACCCCACACGCGCCAGCATCGCGATCATCAGCCCGATCTTGCGCGTGCGCTCGCGCATTTCCACCGGGAGCTTGTCCACGAGAATTGCGATGAAAATCACGTTGTCGATGCCAAGGACGAGCTCGAGCACCGTCAGGGTGGCAAACGCGAGCCATGCTTCGGGCGAAGTCAGCAGTTCCATGACGTGAGATCAGATCGTGGGGGAAACGGACGATGGCGTCGATTCGCGCGTGAATGCGCTGATGGCGAGCCCGCTCACCACGACGGCAACGGCGCCAATGACATTGTGCCAGAGAAAACTGACGCTGGGTGCGCCAAAACTCACGGCGCCCACCGTGAGCATGCCAATCACGAGGCCGGAGAAGGCACCAGTGGCGTTGGCGCGGGCAATCATCGCGAGGATGAACACACCGAGGATTGAACCATAAAAGAACGAGCCAAAGCGATTCACGACCTCAATGAGTGACCCCAGCGAGGCCGCGTAGATCGCAACGATACACGCAGCAAGCCCCCACACGGCCGTCGCCGCGCGCGACACCTTCAGGTAGTGTGCGTCCGACCCCTCGGGCTTGTACCACCGACGATAGAAATCAACCACCGTTGACGTCGAGAGCGCCGACAGTTCTCCGGCGATCGTACTCATCGCGGCCGCAAGCACCGCCGCAATGAACAACCCGGTGAGCCCGATCGGGAGCTGCGTCAGGACGAACTGCGGGATGATGTAGTTGGCGTCACGCGCCGGGAGACCCGTAGCAGCGGCTGCCTTGGCGAGACCGTCGGCGCGCAGGGCGTTGTAGGCAGAGTCCGCCGTCTTGAACTGCGCGCGGATCAGTGCATCTGCTGTCGGCTCTCCAGAAGCGCTGCGTGCGAGTTCGGTCGCCATGTTGGCGCGCAGCACCCACGCTGCGTTCGCTTCACGCTCCAGCTGCACATACCCGTTGGGGTCCGCCGCCTGCACGGCCCGCGCGTGGGTCGGGTTCCAGAAGAGCGGCGGAGCGACAAAGAGGTAGTACACGAACACGAGCACGCCGACCAGCAGAATCAGTGCCTGTAGCGGAATCTTCCAGTACGCACTCATCAGGTGCGAACTCCGCGCCTCGTCCACGCTCTTGGCAGTGAGATAACGCTGCACCTGGCTTTGGTCCGTTCCAAAATAGGACAACATCAGGAACGTGCCGCCGATGAGCCCGCTCCAGAACGTGTAGGTCTCCGTGAGCGAAAATGAAAAGTCGAACACCCGCATGCGACCTGCCGCACCGGCAATCTCCAGCGCAGCGTCCGGGGTCACGGGGATCTTGGTGAGCAACACCACGATTACGGCGATGAGACCCGCGATGATCACGAACATCTGCTTCACGTCGGCCCAGGTCACGGCCTGCGCGCCGCCGATTACCACATACAGCACCGTCGGCAGTCCGATGATCGCCACCGACCAGAGCATGGGCCAACCCAACACCGCCGACATCACCACGGCCGGCGCAGAGATCACCGTGCCGCAGGCGAGTCCGCGCGAACACAGAAAGAGAAAGGCCGTCAGCGAGCGCGTGCCGGGTCCAAATCGGCGCTCGAGAAACTCATACGCCGTGTACACCTTGGCCCGGTGCAGGAACGGCACGATGGTCACGCCGAGGAGGACCAGTGCCACCGGCAACCCGAAGTAGAACTGGATGAACCGCATCCCGTCCTGCGCGCCCTGCCCCGTTGTACCAATGAGCGTGATCGCCGAGAGCTGCGTGGCCATCACCGTGAGCCCGACCGCCCACCACGGCATGGCGCGATTCGCGAGGAAGTAGCCCTCGATGTTCGTGACACCCCGTGCACGCCGAAGCCCGTCGCCCACCACATAGGCGAGGTAGGCCACGATCACGACCCAGTTGACCCAATGCATCAGTGGTACCGGTACTGCAGCAGGGCCAACAACGCGAGCGCCACGATCTCGGCGGCTAGCACCCTGAGGAGCGTCGTCTTGAACGGAGCGGGCATTCGTGGGGACTCAGGTATTACGGCGTGCACGCGGATGAACGCGGATTCACCGGACAAACGCGGATCAAGAACTTGGGGAACAACAGCGCGCCGTTGGAGCGTAGTTCCCCTAATTGTAGTATCCGCGTCCATCCACCGTTATCCGCGCGTTTCCGCGTCCACGTAGTAGCAGTCAAGGCGTCGGACGCGACCCCTGAGGCACGCCGGCGGATAGCAGGTTGACGAACAGCCGGGCACTGCCATTTACCGCACTCGGCAACTGTCGGAAGAGCGCCAGCGATGTGTACACGAACTGTCCCTTCCCCAGTGGCGCCACCACGAGCGCGCCCCGGTTCTCCGGCTCACCGGGGTCGTGCATCTCGAGCAACGACTGGTACCTCGAATCGAACTTGTTCGGCAGGTACAGCGCCCGCTCCTGCACCCACTCCTTCCAGTCGTCGGCGCCAATCCGGTTGGGCCAATTGAGCAACTTCGCGGTCGGAACCAGTGCGGTCACCGGCGCCTGCTCGTCCGTTACCCGGTCTGCCGATGGAAGATTCCATTCCATGGGATACGGAAAGAGCTGGGGCAGCGCCGTGGGGTTCTGGTGGTACTGCATCACCAACGTGCCCCCATTACGAGCAAAGTCCATCAGGCGCGGTGCATACATGAGCAGCGCCCGATTTGCCTCGGCAGCGCGTGTGCCAACGACTACGGTCGTATAGCGCGACAAATCGTGCGCCGGCAGCTCGGCAGGCGTGATCATCGTGACCGGCACGCCGAGCTGTCGCAGGTATACGGCGTTATCATCACCGGTCCCCTGGATGTAGGCCACCTGCAGACGCTGCGGCACTTCGATGTCCACCGCGGCAATCCACAGACCAGACGTGCGATAGCGCTGGATGGGCCTGATGTGCGGATAGTTGATCGTCGAAAATCCCTCGGCGAACCTCGCGCCAAGTGAGTCCTCGCCGACCACACCAAACTCGTAGCGGCCAGCCTTCAGTGTGCCACTGAGGCGGAGGAAGATTTCGGTCTGCGCGCCCGGCGGCAGCGTCATGTGCGCCGGCATGGAATCCACCTTCAGTCCAGGTGGCGCCACGAGTCGAAGAGCGAAGCTCTTGGACACATCGGCGAACGACTTCAGGGTCAGGCGGATCGTGCGAAAGATCGGCTTGCCCGCAGGGATCCACTCGAGATTTCTATCAAACTCGATCGTGACCGGTGGCACGCCACCGAGGGGGCGGTCTTGCACGCCGAGTAGCGGGTCCGCAGTCCGGAAGGTAAGTGGCCCCGCGTTCACGCTCACACTTTGCCCGGCTATCTCGAGGGTCATCCGCACGTCCGTGATGCGGCGCATTTCCTCAGAGACGGCGACAGCGCGAACATAGTCCTCACTCGTAGCCGACACGCGGGCGAGCCCACCCTGGGGCGCGCGCGCCTCGGCGAAGAAGCCCCCCGCTCGCCCGCCGATCCACCAGGGCTT